>JAUXEE010000119.1 GCA_030618065.1 Gemmatimonadota bacterium | reverse complement strand
CTGAGGACCTTGTCGGTGACGCTTCCCAGGATGGCTCGCTTCACGCCCGTATAGCCATGGGTGGCGATGGCGATCAGGTCCACCTTTTCCGCCTCCGCCCTGTTCAGGATAGCCCTGGCGGGTGCGAAGTGGGACTCGATCATCGGCTCAGCTTCGATCCCCTCTTCTTTCAGCCTCTCCGCGACCCCAGACAAGTAGTCCTCGGCCTTCCCCAATCTCTCCTGACGATGGCCGGCCGGAAGAGGCGAGACACGGGCCCCGAAGGTGACGAGGGGTGTCACCACATGAAGGAGGGTAAAGCGGGATCCCATGGCTTTGCCCAGCTCCACCGTGGGTCCCAGGATCTTCTCACCGGCGGAAGAGCCATCCAACGGCACCAGGAAATGCTCGAACCGAGCCGTGGGGAAGGTCTTTCCATCCTCGAGGGGCCGGATGACCAGAAGGGGAAAGCTACTGTTGCGGACCAGGGAGTCGGCTACACTGCCGAGCCAGGCCCGGCTCAATCCCGTGCGCCCATGGGTAGTCATGATGACCAGCTTGGCGTCGATCTCCCTGGCCTGCCCTTCCAACGCCTCCGTCACGTACCCCTCGAGGAGAGTCGAGTCCACCTCTTGCCCGGGAAGCTGGGCCTGTAAGGCGGTCGCCTTGTCCCCCAGATATTTCCGCTGTTCCTCGGCATGCTTCTCCTCGTAGGCATCCATGCTCACGCCCTCATACTGGAAGGGAGTGTTCTGGAGGAGGTCCGTAGGGGGATCACAGCAGCTGACATGGGAGAGGTTCACCGAAGCCCCGGTCTTCTCCGCAATGGATCTCGCGAATGGAAGGGCGTGCTCACCGAAGTCGGACCCATCGAGGGTGACGAGGAGTTGATCCAACATGGGATCCTCCGGACTGGTGTCGGCGGGGAGAGACGCAGGACGAATCTTCTTCGGCAATCTATGGCGCGAAGATTGGGACGGACAGCTACTATACCCGATCAATCGGTTCCTTTTTTCCCTGACGATGGGCCTCTTCTGGTCCCTTGTCGTCCCTTGCGGAGGCTTGAACCATGTCTGGCTCGAAGCTCCGGAGTGACGCCCTCACGATTTTCCAGGCGGGGCTCCAGGCAGCGAACCCGGTGGAAGCCGTGGAGCGGCACCTTCGGATGGAGGGGGACACCCTTTTCGTGAATGGCATCCCCTATCCCTTGGGTGCCGTCCGCCAGCTTCGTGTGGTGGGGATGGGGAAGGCCTCGGCTGTGATGGCCAAGCCCTTGAACGAACTCCTGGGTAACCGCATCTCCGGCGGGATCATCAACGTCAAACATGGCCATCGTTTCCCCTTGAGCAAGATAAAGGTGGTGGAGGCGGGGCACCCTGTCCCCGACGAGGCCGGTCTGAGGGGCACGAAGGAGATGATCCGCCTCCTTGCGGACACGGAGGCCGAAGACCTGGTTTTCTGCTTGATCTCCGGGGGCGGGTCCGCCCTATCCCCGGCCCCCGTCGACGGCCTCTCCCTGGGAGACAAAAGGGAGGTCACCCGTCGGCTTTTGGAGTGTGGAGCCACCATCCACGAGATCAATTCCATTCGGAAGCACCTCTCCCGTATAAAAGGCGGACGCCTGGCCCGGTTGGCCCGACCCTCCACCCTCATTTCCCTCATCCTCTCCGACGTCATCGGGGACGATCTGGACACCATCGCTTCGGGCCCTACCGTCCCGGACCGGAGCACCTATTACGACTGCCTCCGGATCCTGACCCGGTATAACCTTGGGGAGGTGATTCCCCAACCAGCCCTTCGGCACCTTGAAGCGGGAGCCCGAGGGGAGATCCCCGAAACGCCCAAAGCCCACGATCCCGCATTCCGGCGGACGCAGAACGTAGTGGTGGGCAGCAACGCCCTGGCCGTGCAGGCCGCTCAGGAAAAAGCGGCGGCCCTGGGGTACAATTCTCTGGTCCTCTCTTCCTTCGTGGAGGGCGAGACCCGGGAGGTAGCCCGGGTTCACGCTGCCATTGCGAAGGAAGTCTTGAGAACGGGGAATCCTGTCCCTCCCCCGGCCTGTATCATCTCCGGGGGGGAGACTACCGTCACCATACAGGGTACCGGGAAGGGCGGGAGGAACCAGGAGTTCGCACTAGCCGCCGCCCTGGAGATCGAGAACCTGGACGGTGTTCTGATACTGAGCGGCGGCACCGATGGAACAGATGGCCCCACCGATGCGGCTGGGGCCATTGTGGACGGAGACACGGTGGATCGGGGCCGGTCGAGGGGACTCGATGCTGACCTGTACCTGGCCAACAACGATTCCTACAACTTCTTCCAACCCTTGGAGGATCTCCTCATGACGGGACCCACCCTCACCAACGTCATGGACCTGAGGTTGGTGATGGTGAGGTGACGATCCATCCCGGCTATTGACTAAGGCCGCTTACTCTCCGGCCCTGAGAGCCCCGGTGGGGCTCACCCGGGCCGCTTTCCGGGCCGGAAACAGGTTCGCCAACACCCCAACGACCAGGAGAATGACCGCCACGGTCCCGTAGAGGGCCAGGGTCCCCGTACCCACCCCGAAGAAGATGCTGGAGATGGCCCGTGCCATGCCGTAGGCGCCCACCATGCCCAGGATCGCACCCAACCCCACCAGGCTCATTCCCTGGCGAAGGACCTCCCCCAAGACTTGCCGGTCCTGAGCTCCCAGCGCCATGCGAATCCCGATCTCCAGCTTCCGTTGGGTGACGGTATAGGAGAGGACTCCGTAAATCCCGCCCACGGCCAAGATGAGGGCCATCACCGCGAATCCACCGAAGAGCCAGGCTACCATCTTCCTGGGCCATAGGGATTGATCCATGATCTGCTGCATGGTTTGGGGCATGACTACGGGTACGTCAGGATCGGCCTCCAGCGTGAGCTGCCGGAGCTGAGGAACCAGACTGAGAGGGTCCAAGGGGGTTTTGATCACGATGGTGTTGTATGAGATGGGCTCCTGGGCCAGAGGCTGGAAGATCCCCTGCCTCATCTCCTCGTCGGGGCCGTAGTGTTTGGTGTCCTCAGTGACTCCCACCACAGTCATCAGTGGAGCTCCCTCCCAGGAAGCTCGAATCCGCCTCCCCAGAGGGTCGACGTCGGGAAAGTTGTTTCGGGCCCAGGTCTCGTTCACGATGACGGCCATGCTCCCGTCCTCCCTCCCATCGGACTCTGCAAAGAACCGACCGGCAAGAAGCCTGATTCCCATTGCCTCCATGTATCCTGGGGTTACGACCCGGTTCAACGTCACCGGCGCCACATCGTCGGGGCCGAGCTCGGGTGCTCCTTCCGGCCGGAAGAATTGTCCCCAGTGACCTCCCATGGGCGTAGCGGACGTTGAACCAGCTACCTCCACCCCCGGAAGGGCCCGAATCTGAGCCAGGTAGCCTTCCCAAAACCCCAAACGGGACTCGTCCCCTTCGTATTTCGCGGACGGAAGGGAAAGGTTAAAGGTGAGGATGCCCTCCGTCTCGAATCCGGGCTCGACGTCCATGACGGCTTGTAGGTCCCGGATGCCCAGCCCCGCCACGACCAGGAGGATCACGGAAAGGGCCACTTCCCCTACAACCACAGATTTCAATCCCCGACTCCTCGCCGGTGGGCCGGTGGACCGAGTGGCGGCATCGAGGCTGATCCCGTAGCTACGAGCCCCCGCGGCTCTGAGGGCCGGGGCCAAACCCGAGAGAACGGCGGTCAAGCCAACGATAGCCACAACGAATAGGACGAATCGGTAGTCCGGCTCGAAGGACACCCAGAGTGGAGGTTCGTCGGGGGAGAGGGCCATGAGGGCCGAAGAGCCCCAAATGCCGACCAGGGATCCCAAAACGCCACCGATAGTGGCCAGGGCGAGGCTCTCGGTGAGGAGCTGCCGGATGATCCGGCCACGACCGGCACCCAGCGCCACTCTGATCCCCACTTCTTTTCCCCGCGCCAGGGCCCGAGCCAGCATGAGGCCGGCGATGTTGGCGCAGGCGATGAGGAGGAGGAGACCCACCGAAGCCATTAATGCCAACAGGGGCCCCCTGGTGTCTCCGAGGACCCGCTCCAGAACCGGCTCCAGAACCGGAAAGGTGTCGTCGGAAGCTGGGCCGTCCTCCTTCAGGTTTCCGTGGATTCTCTCCAGGTCCGCCTGAGCCGTCTCCAACTGCACACCATCGTTCAGGCGGCCGACCCCCCAGAGGTAGTAGTTCCCGGAAGACTCATCTAACTCTGCCCGAAGAGGGGTCCAGAGCCTGGACTCCAACACGAAGGCGGCCTCGTGGGGAAGAACCCCCACGATGGTGTAGGGGCGAGCATTCAGCCGGATCGTCTGCCCCTGAACATTCGGGTCCCTACCCCACCTCTCCTCCCACAGGCCTTCCGAGAGGAGAACGATGTCCGGAGCGCCGGGTCGATCGTCCTCAGGAAGGAAATCCCGGCCGAGGATCGGCTGGATCCCAAGGACCTCCGCCATGTCATGAGTGACCGATGCCCCACGTATCCTCTCGGCCGACCCTTCCCCCGAAAGGCTGAAGGACTCATTGCCGGCTACAGCCATTCCCTGGAAAGACTCGTTCCGTTCTCGCCAGAAGTGGAAGTCGGGATAGGCCATTCCCACGTACTCGAGATTCCACCGGGGAGCACGCTCGTCGAAGCGAACGAGTTGGTCCGGTTCAGGAAAAGGGAGGGACCGTAGAAAGAACCCGTTGAAGATCCCGAAGATGGCGGCGTTGGCCCCGATTCCCAGGGCCAACATCCCCAGGACGGTGAGCCCGAAGGCCGGCTGTTTTGCCAGCGTACGGATTGCGAAACGAAGGTCCTGGAGGAAATGGGACATCAGGTACTCCCTGCAGAGAGGTCCAGGATTGGGTTCTTCCACCCCTACGGAATCCCTTACGGACGGTTTCTCAATCTGATGCCAACGAGGAGCCGAAGGTTGGCGCCCGGAGGCCGACCGGGGCGAGATTAATCCAAGTCCCTCTCGGCCGTTACCGCCTCCAGTACCCCCTGCGTGATAATTTTCTCGAACCCCCTTGACGGGGGCCCACAGCTTTCGTCAATTCCCCAACACTTAAAACGTGATAGAAATCACAAATGCTTCCGAAGTGGGAAGCATCCAAGGGCGACAGGAGGTCAATTGGAGCCCCTGCGACCAGTAGTCCTCGAGCGGCTGATCCGGTATTACCGATACCTGGGGGAGTTCACCGCCCGAAAGAACGTCGACACCATTACCAGCTCGCAACTGGGGACCGTTCTGCACATCGATCCGACTCAGGTGCGAAAAGATTTCGGCGCCATCGGCCTCATGGGCATCAGTCGGGTGGGGTATGAGGTTTGCGAGGTGTGCCGCGCCATCCGCCTCGTCTTCGGTTTCGACCATCCCTACCCTGCCGTCATGGTTGGGGCCGGGAACCTGGGAAACGCTCTCCTCAGCTATCCGGGGTTTGCCCGGTACGGTCTTCGGATCGTGGCTGCCTTCGACAACGATCCCAAGAAGGTGGGGACCTTCATCACCGGGGTAGAGGTCCAGGGAATCCGGTCCATGAAACCCTTCATCCGGAAGCACGGGATCCAGATGGCGATCCTGACGACACCGGTGGCCGTTTCTCAGACCATAGCGGACCGCCTGGTATCAGCCGGGATCAAGGCGATCTGGAACTTCTCGCCCACCAGGCTTTCGGTTCCCGAGGACGTGCTCATCCGGAACGAGCACATCTCCCTCGGACTGGCCCAGGTGGCCTACCACCTGAACGGTCTGAGGGAGGACGAGCCCCGGAGGCTCGCCATCCTGGCCCAGCCCTGCGACGAACCCTGTAATCCCATGGAAAAGTGATCTTTGGGGGTGGGCAATTTGTCCCAGCCCAGGGGTCAGGATGTGACACTAGGTTAATGATTGAGAACCGTTCTCAAGCAGGCCATCCTCTCCCGGATCACGGATTCGTGAAAAAGATCACGGGATGCTTGACACGAGACGACACCGTGGGTAGGGTGTTTTTCGTGAAAAAGTTCGCGAATCCCGGAAAAGCCCGTGATACGGCCATTTTTCCCTCGGGAAGGAGAACGACCTCAGTGGCCGGAAGCGTGAACGGAGGAGGGCGGAAGCAAGCCTTCCCAACCGGAAACAGATTGGCGCGGATGTTGCGTCCCCAGACCGTCACCATGTATGCCGATTCCTCCTCCATGATGCCTTTGGGCCGAGCCAGAATGCCTTGGGGCCGAGCCATGATGGCCCCGCCACGACAACTGGTGGATATATCTCGGGATTTGTCTGATGTCCCGGGTTTTTTTTGTTTTGGTTTCTTACGTGATGGTTTTCACAAATCGGTGGGTACCCACACTCGCCCGCTCCGGGGCGGAAAGGAAGGATCAGTATGCCGAGTTATGTGATCCCGGACAAATGTGACGGGTGCAAGGCGCTCGACAAGACCGCCTGCCAGTACATTTGCCCCAACGACCTCATGGTCCTGAATAAGGACATCATGAAGGCGTACAACCAGGACCCCCAGATGTGCTGGGAGTGCTATAGCTGCGTGAAGATCTGCCCGACCCAGGCGATCGAGGTCCGCGGCTATCAGGACTTCGTTCCCATGGGCGCCAGCGTGACGGCCATGCGGAGCTCCGAGGACATCATG
>JAUXEE010000079.1 GCA_030618065.1 Gemmatimonadota bacterium | reverse complement strand
GCGAGCGCCACGCTCTGGCCGGCGTAGAGCACTATCTCCGCGGCCAGGTCCACCGAGTTGATCTCGTGGTCCTTCACGCGGCCGGCCAGGTTCGATGGGTCCTTGACCTGGCCCTCGTCCCCTCCGGCTCCGACATAGGTTCGGCTTCCCCCTTCGAGGAACGGAAGCACTCCACCTGGATGTCGAATTGGGGCAGGATTTCGTGGAAGAGGTATTCGGTACCCCCGTAGGAGGGCTCGCTGAACACCACCAGATCCCCTGGCCGGAGGAAGGTGAGGGCCGCGGTGGAGATGGCGGCCATTCCGCTATCGAAAACCGCTGCCGATTCGGCTCCGTCCCAGAGAGTGAGTCGGTCCTCGAGGATCTCCAGGCTGGGATTGTTCAGCCTCGAATAGATGAGTCCCATCTCTTCGTTGGGATCCGCTTCCGTCAGACCGTAGGCTCGAGCGAAAAAGGCCTTTCCGTCCTCGGCACTTTTAAACACGAAGGTGGAGGTGGCGAATATGGGTGCCTTGACGGCCCCTTGGGACCAATCCGGCCTATATCCGTAACTCATCATCAGGCTCTCGGGCTTCAGCGCCCTGTCGCCGATCATCTTCTTTGCTTTCTTGTCCCACATGGAGCGGCTCCTGGTCGGAGAAGCGTACCTTTCTCTTGAGAGCGACTCACGGAAGCTACGGATTGGCGCCAGGGGCTGCCAGAAGCCCTCCAGGATGTTGGGTCGTTACGGCGCCGGCGAAGCGAGCCGGACCGAGCCGAACCGAGCATCTTGCTCCGAGCACCTTCTGACCGGACCTTGTGCATGAGGAATCGGTTGGGGAGCCAGTCCCTGATTCGGGAGGAATTCATGGCCAGGAGATCACATCCAGTCTTTCAAGCCTTGAGTCGTTGGGAGAGAAAGGACCTTCTCGATAGGGAGTTGGCCGAAGCTCTTCGGGAAGAGGTGGAGGAGGAGATCCGCGGGGAGAGCCGCAGGTGGTCCCAGTACCTCTTGGCAGCGACAGGAGGGGCCGTCCTGATCGTGGCAGGGGGCACCTTCCTGGCCTGGGCTTGGCCGGAGATGGGTTTCGCCGGCCAGTCTATCACCCTCGCTGTCGTGGGCTTCCTCGTTATCGGGTTGGGCATGTGGCTCCCCAACAGGGGGAAGTGGGTGCCGGTGGCCTACCTGCTTCAGATCGCCGGATCCGTCCTCATCCTCATGGCCCTCATCCATTCGGAGAAGGCTTGGGCGGATGGAACCCTCGGCGGATGGTGCGTTGGTGTCCTGGGCCTTCTCTTGCCCGTCGCCCTCTTCTGGAGGGCCTTTCGGGAAGATGGGGTGCTGGCCGGACTCCAGGCCGCTCTCTCCTTCCTCTTTCTCTTTGTCTTCCTGGATCGAGCGCTCGGCCTGAGTGAAGAGACGATTCTGTGGATCCTGGACGGGGTGATGCTGGTGGGGCTTGGAGTTCTGGCCTACCGGCTCAGAGATCCGGAGGTGCCGCATTGGGTCCTGAGCGTCTTTCTGGCCCTTCTGCTCAGCACCCTGATCCTGATCATTTTCAGCGCGGACATCATCTGGGGACTGGAGGCGGACTCCATCTTTCCCTTGGACGTCTGGCTCCTCACCGTCGCGGGTCTTTCTCTCTGGGGACTCCAGGAGGGTGCGCCGGTCCACCTGCGCAGGGGTTGGTACGAGCACCAATTGGCGCTTTGCGTTCTCCTTGGAATCGGCTTCGGGTTCTTCACTACGCTGGAGGCCCTGGACACCGGGCCCACGCCGGCCGCCCTCACCGTAGCGGGCGTAGGCGCATTGGGTCTCTGGTACAGCCTCCCGCGGGGAGCCAGATCCGTGTTGGCTGCATCCTGCCTGGCCCTTCTCGTTTCTGCCTGGTATTGGGGGGCGGAGATGTCCGGTGCCCTGGGGGCCGTCCTGGCCCTGATGGTGGTGTCGGCCGTCCTCTTCTGGGGCGCCACTCGGATGGGGCGGCGGCCGGCCGGTGAGGAATCCAAGGGAGGAGGGAGAGACGTTGGCTGAAGATCTCGGGGGTCTCCTGCCCAGGATCCAGAGTCCTCCCCCGGGTCCCCGCTCCCTGGAGATGGCTGAGCGCCTTTCCCGGGTCGAGTCCCGAAACATCACCCACCTCACCCCCGACTTCCCGGTGTTCTGGGAGGAGGCCAGAGGGGCCAACGTCCGGGACGTGGATGGGAACATCTATCTGGACCTCACCGGGGCCTTTGGCGTGTCGATGGCCGGCCACACTTCCCCCGCTGTGGTGGAGGGGATTCGGGATCAGGCGGGACGCCTCATCCATGGGATGGGGGACGTGCACCCGCCGGCGAAGAAGGTGGAGTTCCTCGAGGCGTTGGCTGCCTTGGGGCCGTGGCCGAACTCCCGGACGATTCTGGGGTCCTCTGGCTCGGAAGCAGTGGAGGCAGCACTCAAAACGGCTCTTCTTGTGACGGGGAGGCCCGGAATTCTCGCCTTTGAGGGAGCCTACCACGGCCTGACCTCGGGACCCTTGGCTGCCACCCACCGGGAAGATTTCCGGGGCCCCTTCCTCTCCCGTCTCTACAAGGGCGTCCGTTTCGCGCCCTTCCCTGACTCCCGTGATGGGGATCGGGCAGTCAAGAAAAGCCTGGACAAGGTCCGGTGGATTCTCCGGGAGGGGGACGGGGGGGATGAGGTGGGGGCTGTCATCATCGAGCCGATTCAGGGCCGGGCCGGGGTTCGGATTCCGCCCCCGGGCTACCTGGAGGCCTTGGCGGACCTGACCTGGAACGAAAAGGCTCTTCTGATCTTCGACGAGATCTTCACGGGCCTCGGCCGGACCGGAGCCCTCTTCGCTTTCCTTCACGAGGGGGTGGTTCCAGACCTCCTCTGTCTCGGAAAAGGTCTGGGCGGTGGTTTGCCTTTGAGCGCATGCGTGGGGCCGGCCCGGATCATGAATGCCTGGCCGCCGACCCGAGGAGAGGCCATCCATACCAGCACCTTCCTGGGAAATCCCCTTTCTTGTGCCGCCGGGTTGTCCTTTTTGCGGGAGCTGAGGAAGGGGGATCTGGTGGCCCGATCCGAGACCATGGGGAGGAAACTCCTCACTCTCCTCACGACGTCCTTGGCCGAGATTTCCGAGGTGAGCGAGGTGAGGGGCAGGGGCCTTTTCGTGGGAGTGGATCTTCGACATCCTGGCACGAACAGGCCCATAAAAGGGGTTGCCGTTCGGGCGGCCACTCTCGCTCTCCGGGAGGGGATCCTGGTTCTACCTGCGGGAGCTGCCGGGCATGTCCTGGAACTCTCGCCGCCCTTGGTGATTTCCGAGGAGCAGCTCGATTGGGCGGTGCCGCGACTCAAGAAGGTGGTCGAAAAGGCGCTGGCAGAATAGCCTCGGAGCCTCCTTACGTTACGATCTCTTCTCCCCCATCCACGTTGATGACGTTCCCCGTGATCCAATGGCTCTTTGGGGAACAGAGAGAAACGACCGCGTCGGCCACGTCCTGGGGGGTCGTGAGGCGGCCCGAAGGGTTCTTCGCGGAGGCGCCTTCGATGAGGAGATCGTTACCGGGGATCTTCCGAAGGGCAGGAGTATCGGTAACGCCGCCTCGTATGGCATTCACTGTGATTCCAAGAGGGGCGAGCTCGTAGGCAAGCTGGCGGCAATGGGATTCCAAGGCGCACTTGGCGGCGGATACGGGGCCGTAGCTGGGAATGATCCGGTTGGAGCCCGAAGACGTCATGGCAAAAATCCGCCCGCCCTCCCCCAACATCCCCCTGCGGACAGCGGCCTGGGTCCAGTCGACGAGGGAGTGGGCCATGACCCGAAGCGTCATGTCCATCTGGTTTGAAGAAACGGCTCCCTCCCCCACGTAGGGTCGGAGAGTGCCGAAGGCCAAAGAGTGCATAAGGACCCCAATGTCCTCGCCCTCACCCAGGAGGCCCTTCATTTCCTCCAGCGTGTCCTCCATCTTCTCAGGGTCAGCTGCATTGATATTGAAGAAGTGTGCTTTTTGGCTCGTGCTTTCCAAGTCTGCCTTGAGGAGTTTCACATGCTCCAGGCCCGCCCGGCGATCCAGGTGGACGCCGAAGATGTTGTACCCGACTTCGGCCAGGGCCCGAGCACATGCTTCACCAAAACCACTGGACGCACCCAGGATCAGGGCCCAACGATCCTTGCCAATGTCTTCCGACATCCTGAACGGCTCCGAATGAATGAGATGAGAGGCCGGCCTCCGGCACCGGAGCCAGCCGATGAAAGAAGATACGGGAGAGGCCTTTGAAGGCAAAGCCGTTGAAGAAGGGCTTTTGGCTGGCGGCCGCGCTCCTCTTTGGGAGCGTGCCGGGGTTCGCTCAGGAGGCGCCAGGGGTTCGGCAAGAGGATGTGGCTGCCGAGCGTCGCCCCGTCCTCCTGATCCCCGGGTGGTTGGGCCGGTCCCTGGATATGATGGCCCTGAAGGAGAGACTCGTCCGTGACGGTTGGGAAGAGGATGACGTCTTTCCCCTGGAATTCATCGATCCAGCGGGGAGCAGTGTGGATCATGCCGCCGAGCTGGACCAGGCTCTCCAATTCGTCATGACGGAAACCGGAGCCAGAAGCGTGGATATCGTGGCCCACTCCATGGGGGGACTGGCTGTCTGGACCCTCCTCCAGGGAAAAGGGACTCTTCTACCCCTCAACCGGGTGGTCTTCCTCGCCACGCCCTTTCACGGAACGGTCACCGCCTATCTGGCCTGGGGGGACGGTGGACCCGAGATGATACCTGAAAGCGACTTCCTGCAGGGATTGCGGAAGGGCGGGTGGCCCCAAAGTTGGGCGAACGTCCTGACGATCAGGACCCCTCTGGACCTGACGGTGGTGCCGGGGTATGGAGCGACCCTTCTTGGGATTGGGGACCGGGTGATTTGCTGCCCCACCCATCAAGGCCTGCTGGATCACGAGGAGACCTACCTCATTGTCCGGGACTTCCTGCTGTACGGAAGAAGGAGGTAAGGGACCCCCTGCTCGCCCTGGCAGGCCCCTAGCGAGCCGAAGTGGCGAAGTCGATGCGTTGAGCCAGCTCGAGATCCTCCTGAGTGAGCCCACTCACGTCCGGTGTGGTCAGAGTGAGCCGGACCATCTCGTTCCGGACATCGATGCCGGGCCGGTTTCCCGACTCATCCGCCAGACTGGCGATGCGGTTCACGAACACGATGGCGTTGCGGAAGGATTTGAAATAGAACTCCTTCACCAGGCAGTCCTTCTTCACGCTCCACCCCGGACGCTTCTCCAGCCATCCCTGGATCGATTGTTTGTTCAGCTTTTCGCTCATCATCATCCTTTAATGGTTCCACGTGCGGGAAGAGTAAGATAATGGTTTTCGCAAGTACTTCTGGAGGGGGTTGAGGCGCACTTTTCCTTTTGGTACTTTTAGGGCCGCCCTGGAGTGGTATTTGTTTGGGCTTTTGCCCCCATCGTCTAGTGGCCCAGGATACCTGGTTCTCAGCCAGGAGACGGGGGTTCGATTCCCCCTGGGGGTACTGACCGGCCGGTCTCTCTAGGCCGATCGATTCATCTGACCGGGGTCCTTCGGGATCCTGGTCTTGGCGGCCGCTTAGCTCAGTTGGCAGAGCACATCGTTCACATCGATGGGGTCGCTGGTTCGAGTCCAGCAGCGGCCATCGAAATCCGGCGTTCGCGCCGGATTTTTCGTTAGAGGGAAGCCATGCTCATTTTGATGATCGCTCTAGGTGGCGCCTTTGGAGCCGTGGCTCGGTACGGCCTCAGTGGATGGGTTCAATCCTTCCTGGATACCACCTTCCCCATGGGCACTCTGGTGGTGAATGTCCTGGGATCCTTCGTCCTGGGCCTTTCCCTACCTTTCTTCGCGAGCCTGGCATGGTCGGCCGAGCTTCGGACTCTGGTGACCATCGGTTTCCTGGGAGCCTTTACCACCTATAGCACCTTCTCCTACGAGGCGGTGGTGTTGTTGGAGGGTGGGGAATGGGCAAGGGGAGGGCTATACATGGGGGGCAGCCTTCTCCTGGGGCTCGTTGGAATCCTCGGAGGGATGGCCCTCGCATCCTTTATCCTTCAGGCGAGAGGGTAGCTTCATGGCGCATCGATTCCGGGGTGAGCGTACCCTCATGCGCATATTTATCGGTGAGAGCGACCGGGTGGAGAGCGGTCATCATAAGGGGAAACCTCTTTACGAGGGTCTTCTCCTGACCCTCCGGGAGCGAGGTTTCGCCGGAGCCACGGTTCACCGGGGCATCGCCGGGTTCGGGGCCAGCGCACGAATCCATACCGACCGGGTCCTTCGGCTATCCGCGGATCTTCCCATTATCGTGGAGGTGGTCGAGACGGAGGAGAAAATCGAGGAGATCCGCCCGGAACTGAATCGCCTCATCGGAGGGGGTTTGGTGACGCTGGAGCGGGTTCGCGTGATTCTCTACCGGCCGGAGGGCATACCGGAGGACGAGCGGTGGAAACACCGCATCGAAGGGCTGGAGGCTGTGGAGGAAGCTAGAGAAATTCCTTGATGGCTTCGCTCACCTCCCCGGGAGCGTCTTCCTGGATGTAGTGCTTCGCATCCAGGCGCATCACGCTGGTCGTGTCGAAATCCCTCATGAAGGTGTCCATGAACGCCGGCGTGAACGCCAAGTCTTCGATTCCCCATGTGAGGAGGAGAGGAAGGTGCCGGAGGTCACGTCGCACACCGATCTCGATCTGGGCCAGCCAGTTGGCGGAGAGGTTGATTTGGCGGGCAAACTCGGCGATTCCGGCTCGGCTATCGACGGTGGGAAAGGGGCCCCGATAGTGCTGAAGGACCTCGCCGGCCACGGGGTGTTTGACACCCAGGGGGATGATCCGATCGACAAAGAGGTTCTTTCGGTGGATCAGACCCTGGGCGTAGCCCATAGACATGATCCAACTGAAGGCCTTCAGGTGTAGGGCAGTCGTTGGCCAGTACCAGGTATTTCCCATGACCAGGGCCCGAATCCGGTCCAGCTCCTCCAGGGCCACCTTCATACCGATGGGCCCACCCCAGTCGTGCCCCATGATGGTGAGATTCTGGAGGTCCAATTCCTTGACGAAGGCCTGGATGGCTCTGGCATGCTCCTCCGGTGTGTAGCGGTAGCCGGGGGGATGGTCCGACAATCCGAACCCCGGCAAATCAGGAGCGATACACCGAAAATGCTTCCTCAGGCGGATGATGATCCCCCTGTAGAGGAAGCTCCAGGTGGGATTCCCATGGAGGAAGAGGATGGGGGCGCCCTCCCCCTCGTCTATGTAATGGATCTTCCCGCCAGGGCCCCCCGACCAATGCGATTCGAAGGGAAAGAGGCGGGAGTCGGGGCGAAAATCAGTGGATATCATGACGACTTTCGGTCGAGAAGGTTCTCCTCAAATCCGCCGGGGCCTGTCCACGGTTCGTTCGTTTCTGACATTTCCCGTGTTCAGGGTGGAGGCAGGCTCGAACAATAACAAGTGCACCTCCTCCTCGGCGACAGGCCTGTGCTCCACCCCTCGGGGCACGATGAAGACCTCACCGGGCCTCAAAGTCACCGTGCCGTCCCGTAGCTCCAGGCCAAGAACACCTTTCAGTACGAGAAATAGCTCGTCTTCGTTCTGGTGGCGGTGCCAGACGAACGCACCTCTCACCTTGGCCAACTTCACATGCTGGCCGTTTAGCTCCCCCACGATGCAAGGGTTCCAGTAGTCCTGGATCTCCGAGAGCTTTTCGGCGAGGTTGACGGG
>JAUXEE010000148.1 GCA_030618065.1 Gemmatimonadota bacterium | reverse complement strand
CTGGGCCACCACTCTCCTTGCCTCGTGCGTGTTCTGGAGATGGGCGTCGGGGAGGCCCGCATTCCGCCGGACGGCCAAGCCCAGAATTTCGGCGGCCCTCTCCGCCTCCTCGGCCCTTCTCTCGGCGGAGCCCTGGCTCCCCATCTCACCCCGTGTCAGGTCCAGGACACCTGTACGCTCGCCCTGGTCTCTGCTCTGGAGGAGGGAGCCACCACAGAGGAGCTCCGCGTCGTCAGGGTGGGCCACGACGGCCAAAACGTCCAAGGGTTCCATGGGGAGCTTTCGAGGCTGGGGGAAATTCGGTCGAGGCCGGGCCACTCGTGCCGCAAGGCGTCTACCGGCTCCAGTCTGGAGGCTCGCACGGCCGGGAGCAAGCCGAAGAGCATCCCGGTCAGGAGGGCCATGGTCAGGGCGGCTCCAACCGACCAAAGGGGGATTGCCGCGGGAATGGGGGTTACGGCCTCTACCGCGTAGGCAACTCCACCACCCATGATCAGGCCCAAAGCTGCTCCGGCCAGTGTCAACACGCCTGCTTCCACCAGGAACTGCCAGAGGATCTCCCTGCGAGTTGCGCCCACTGCCTTCCGGACCCCGATTTCCCGCGTTCTCTCGGTGACCGAAATCAACATGATCCCGATGACACCGACACCTCCCACCATGAGACCGACAGAGGACAAGGACACCATTACGGCGAAGAACACACTGGTGAGCTGATTTACCATGTCCAACAACTCGCCGGACCGGAGGATGGCAAAGTTGTTGTCCTCCCTCGGTCCCAACCCCCGTATGGTCCGGAGAAGGCCGATGACCTGGTCCTCGACCTCGGCCGGAAGTGCCTGCTCTTCGGGCACTATGAAAACGCTAAGGAGTTCGTCGCTTGCGTTCAGCTCCTTCAAAGCGGCGGTGAAGGGGAGGACGGCGAAATACTGTGCGACTTCGGAGAAGACGTTTTCTCCGATTTGGTACACCCCCACGACGGTGAACCTCTCGGGCGATCTTCCACCCTCCGAGACCCGCACGCTCTTCCCGACGGGATCGAGGCGTCCGAAAAGGTCTTCGGCCAGAGGCTGGGAGATTACGATGACCGGCCGGGAGTGTTTCACCTCGGCAGGGATGAAATTGCGGCCGGCGACGAAGTCTCCGATGCTGTAATCGGGCCATCCAGCCGAGTTTCCACTGCTCTGGACGTCGGCGACACGCCTTCCCTCGGCGGAGAAGGTAAGGGCCACATCGAAGTCCACGATGGCGTCTTTCACCCCCGGGAGCTCGGAAATCCTCTCGACCTCCAACGGGGTGATTTTGGGTTTATCCCACCAGGGAGGGCGTCCGGATCCCCCCAAGACTTCTCGGACGTCGGACATATCGAACCGGGTAACGATGAAGTTTTGGGGTCCGGAGGCCTCGAAGGCCTCCATAAGACTTGTTTGAATACCTGTAATGAGCGCTGCCATGGTCACGACCACCGATACTCCGATGGCAACTCCCAGAATGGTCAATCCTGCCCGAACCATGTTGGTTCGCATTGCGCCGAGGGCGATGCGGACCCCTTCGTCCAAGGTACCCATTAGGTTGGGGCCCCCCTCGTCACTATTCATGCCGGAGAGCGTCCACGGGATTCAACCGCGCGGCCCGGGCCGCCGGGTAGACACCTGCTACCAGACCCACCGCCACCCCCATGAACACACCGAGAGAGATCCATTGGGGTCCTACGGTAGCGTTCATAGGTGATACCGCCCGGACGAGCCCGGTTAAAGCTATTCCGGCAAGAACCCCCGAACCGGCTCCCACTCCCGAGAGGGTGGCGGATTCGATGAGGACCTGGACTAGGATGTCTCTTCTTCGTGCCCCGACGGCCTTTCGGACGCCGATCTCCCGAGTACGCTCGAGCACGGAGACCAGCATGATGTTCATGATGACGATTCCACCGACCACCAGAGAGATGGCTACCAGGCCTGGTAAGGCCAGGAAAAGGATCTGGGAGATCCGGTCCCAGAATCCCAGGGAATCCTCTGCGGTCTCAATCTCGAAGTCATTGGGCTCCGACGGACGAAGGCGATTCCGGACCCGTATGAGGGCCTCGATCTGTAACATGGCTTCCCTGAGATCGGCGGGATCCAGGGGTTGGATTACGATTTCGTCTACGGCGCCTCTGGGGGCCACGACCCGGGCCATGGGAGAGCTGGCGGGTGCGATGGCCCGGTTGTCCCGGGATTGCCCCAGAATCGAGCCCTGTTCCTCCAGGACTCCGATGACCCGGAAGGGGAACCCACGAATCCGGACGGTACGTTCCAGCGGGTTTAGGCCCTCGAAGAGTGTTTCGGCAGTGCTCTTCCCCAGGACGACGACCGGGATTCCCTTATCGGCCTCCTGGGCAGAGAATGGGCGCCCCCGATCCACGTCCAGCTTCCTGATGAGAAAAATCTCGGGGGAGGCCCCGATCAGGACCACGTTCTCCACCGCTCTTCCATTGTCCCCTTCGATCTGACCCCGTCCGCGGCTCTCAACCCCCACCCTCGCCGGAACGGTAAGCCTCTCCCGGATAATGGCGAAGTCGTCGAGGTTCAGGTTTCTGCGGCGGGACCACTCCCGCCATTGTTCACCCTGGGTGATCATCTCGAAACTGATTGAAGGCCTTCGCCTCACAGTGACTGTGTTGAGGCCATAAACACGGTCAGCAAAATCCTCCTTGATGTAGCGATCCATTCCCTCCACGACGCCCACCACAACGATGAGGAACATCACGCTGATGATGACGCCGAGAACCGAGAAGAAGCTCTTCAGCCTCTCGGTTCGGATCTGGATCAGGGCTAACGCCACTCCCTCCCAGATATTCATCCCACCGATCCTTGGCTCAGCCCGCGTCGGGGGAGGAGGGTCGTACAGGATCCTCGTCAGTCAGTTCCCGTATGCGCTGGTAGGGGCCGGCCACCACCGTGTCTCCTTCTTCCAATCCGGAGATCACCTCAAAGAACTCTTGTCCGGTAATCCCGACCTCCACCGGGGTGAAGGTGGCGATGCCATCGCTGACGAGGAAAACCCCTTCCCGTTCCAGGCTCCGCAAACCGCGAGCGACGGGGCCCTCATCGGACCGGGAATCTGCCGTGTCTTCCCTTTCAATCGCAGCACCGTCTTCCTGGCGCACTGTGAGGGAGATGATGGGAATCGCCAAGACGTCCCTCCGAATCGCAGTCACGATGTCCGCTGTGGCAGAGAGGTCGGGCCGGAGTTGAATGCCCGAGTCTTCCAGGGTAATGACGACTTCGAAGTCAATGGTCGCGCTGCCCCCTGATTGAGAAGGAGGGGTGATGGAGCTCTGCCCTATCTGTGTCACACGACCCGTAAACTGGCGGTCGGGGTAAGCATCGAGCTCCACCACCGCGCTGTCGCCCAGAGTGATCTCCGGGATGTCGGTTTCGTCCACCTCCATCACGGTCTCCACCACCGAGAGGTCGCTGATGGTGAGAATCAGGCTCCCTGCGTTGTTCATGGTCCCGATGACCACCGTCTCTCCCGCTTCCACATTCAGGCGGGTGACCTTTCCGGACATGGGGGCCCGAATGATGGTCTTGGCCAATTGATTCTGGGCCTCCTCCAGACCGGCTTCGGCCTGTGAGACACCGAATCCCGATGCCTCGAACAGGGCCTGGGCCACCTCCAGATTGGTCTCGGCGTCCTCGACCTGTTGGCGGCTCACCAGGGTGGAGTCCCGGGCCCAGAGCGCAGCAATCCTGTCGTGGTCTCTATAGGATCTCAAACGGTTGGCTCGCTGTTGAGCCGCTTGGGCCTGGGCCTGGCTCAGGCCGGCCCGGGCCCTGGAAACGGCAGCTTCCAATTGGCTGGGATCGATTCTGAGAAGGATGTCTCCCTCCGAAGCGTCGTCCCCCTCCTCCACATTCAGCTCGATGATTCTGCCCATGACGTCAGCGCTGATATCCACGGACCGCCGGGCCCGGACATTCCCGCTCACCGTAACGGTGGCCACCAAGTCCCGGCTCACCACCTCCTCCATGCGGACCTCGACTCCTCGTCCACTCCCACCCTGAATGATGCTGATGGCGGCAGCGGACCCCAGGACCAGGACCAGTACTATCCCGACGATGATCTTCCGGCGTGAACTCATGGATCTATGCCTTTCCGGATCGCTTATGGCGTCCGAAGGGATGTGCCGACAACGCTCTCCAAGCTGGCCAACGCATCGTGGTATGCGAAGATGGCGGCAATGCGGTCCCGATCCGCCCCGGCCTTCACAGTCTCGGCCTCCACCAGCTCAAGAAAGGTAGCAGAGCCCAAACGATAACGTTCCTGAGCAAGTCGATGCTGCTCGTCGGCCCAAACCTGGTTCTCCTCTTCGATGAGGGCTGCCTCGTAGGCCGTCTGGAGGTTTGCCAGGCCGCTGGCGATATCTGTTTTGAGAACCAACTCCGAGTTCCTGACCTGGTAGCGAAGGTCCTCCTCGGAGATTCGAGCGGATTCCAGGTCCCGCTGCCGTCTCCGCCCCTGGAAGATGGGAATGCTGATGGACACGGCTGCGGATGGGGGTTGGCGAACGAAATCGAAGGGGAAGGCGTTGTTTCGGTTGACGATACTTTTGCGCTGTGCTTCGGTGAAGAGATACTGGGAGCAGTCCGCTGCCGGCAGGGGGTCGGCAAGTCTGCTATAGAGCTCGTTCGTAGCCTCACACTGGGCGATTCGGCCCAAAGAAGCCCCCTGAGCTTGTGCCACCAGCAAACCCGGGTTCGATGCTTCTCGGGCGAATCCGCTGGTGCCGGCGGAAAAGGACAGGGTTGGGAAATAGGCGGAACGGGCCATCTTCACCGAGTATTCCTGAGTCTTTTGGGAAGCCCTGAGCCCCCGAAGCGATGGGTTCCTTTCCAAGGCCAGCGAGATCAGATCCGACTCGGTCCAGAGCGGTTCGGCCAGGTCGAAGGTCGTGGCCAGGCCGAATCCGTCCTGGGGATCCACTCCCATCTGTTGGGCCAACCGGAACTTCCCCGTTCGAACGGCATTCTCGCTGACCAGAACCGAAACCCTGGCTCGTCCCACGGCGACTTCCGCCTGCCTGGTATCCAGGGGAGTCCCGGATCCGACTTCCATCTGGCCTTGAGCGAGTCGCAGATTTCCCTGGGCCCGCTCCAACTCCTGCCGGGCCAGGGCCAGGGCCTCCTCCTGCCGAAGGATATCCAGATAAGCCTGAGTGACCAGAAATACCACCTGGGCTGCGCTGGCATCGCCCTGAGCCACCTGAGCCTCCCGGTCGGCCTTGGCCTGAGGGAGGGCCAGAAGGACTCTGCCGTCCAGAGTGTAGGAGAGGCCCAGCCGGTACGAGGAGAAGTAGTAGGAAGGCTGGTTCCCAAACCCGGGGTCGGTGAGGGTAACGCTCCCAAACTGCTGCTCCCCGGAGCCCTGCCAGGAAAAGCTGGAGCTGGCAGTAGCCGAAGGAATCAGGGACCCGTAGGCTGCCTTGATGTTCCAGTCCGCGACTTCGGTGTTATTCAAGTCTGCCTGGAGGAGGGGGCTGTTTCGATGTCCAATTCGGACGGCCTCTTCCAGGGAGAGAGAGGCGGGTACCGCCTCCTGGGCCATAAGAGCCCCTTGACCTCCTAAAAAGAAGAGAAGGGTCGCGATGAGCGCCCTGTTGAATCTACGGTTCCTCACGGCTGCACTCCTGAGAGCGGAGGGACGAGGTGGTCCTCAGGTCGAAAAATTCTACGGCCTCGAGGACCCCATGGTTTCATTGGGAATCTCTGGTTCACAAGGGAACTCGACTCCGCTCAGGGGTGATACGAATCCCCGCCGTGGAGTCTTCATCGAAGGAGTAGTGAGGAGTCAGGTCAGGCTTTCTCGTTCGGCGAGGTAGCCTTGGGAGGGAATCTCCATTCGAAGGATGCG
>JAUXEE010000130.1 GCA_030618065.1 Gemmatimonadota bacterium | reverse complement strand
CTGCATGCTCTCCACGAGCTCCGCTCGGCGCCGGCGGATTCCGAACTCTCCCATCTCCTCTTCACTGAGCTCCTGCGCCAGCGGAACCGCCTTTCCGATGCGGTCCACCTGGCCACGACGGAGATCCTGGAGGCGGTGGAGTGAGTCTGCAGCCAGGATCGGACCGGATCCGGCAGCCAGGATCGAATCGGACCAGGGAGGTGGCGCCGTGACCGACCTGGGGGCCCTGGGCTGGGTGTCTCTCCTTCCGCCCCTTCTGGCCATCGCACTGGCCATCTGGAGTAAACAGGTCTACCCCTCGCTTTTCCTGGGCATCTGGCTGGCGTGGACGATTCTGGCTGATTGGAACCCGGTTTCGGGCCTCGTTCAGACCGTGGACGGGTTGGTGGGGGTATTCGCCGAGCCGGACCGGGCCATGATCATCATGCTCACGGTGATGATTGGCGCGCTGCTGACTCTGACCCAGTACACCGGGGGCATGAGCGGCTTCGTGAGCTGGGTGACCCAGAAGGGGATCGTGAGTACGAGGAGGTCGGCCGGGATCATGGCCTGGGGGCTGGCCCTGGTCATTATGGTGGAGTCCACCATCGGGATTCTGGTTTCCGGGGCCGTGACCCGCCCCCTCTTCGACCGGTTGGGCATGTCCCGGGAGCGGCTCAGCTACATCCTGGACGCCATGTGCTCACCCAAGACGATGCTCATCCCGTTGAACACTTTCGGGGCCTACGTCCTCGGGCTTCTCATTACTCAGGGGGTGGAGTCTCCCGTGGCCCTCCTGGCGGCCGCGACTCCCCTGAACTTCTACGCCATCCTGGCGGTTGGATCGGCCCTCGTCGTAGGCATGACCGACCTCTCCTTCGGCCCGATGGCGACGGCGGAGCGGCGGGTGCGTGAGGAGGGCAAGGTCCTCCGAGACGGGGCCGAGCCCCTGGTCGCCGCTGAGGCTCTTTCCGTGCCGGTGAAAGCCGGCATCACCCCCAGCCCTCTCAACCTGCTTGTTCCCGTGGTCGTTATGGTGGTTTCCCTCCCCATCCTTCTGGCGGTGACGGGGCAGGGTAATCTGACCCAGGGAAATGGATCCGCGTCGGCATTCTGGGCCGTGCTCATCGGTATCTCCGTGGGGTCCGTGATGTACCGGACTCGAGGGATGGTGACCTTGAGCGAGATCACCGACATGTTCATGAAGGGGGTGGGGGGCATGGTCCCGGTGGGGCTCCTCCTGGTATTGGCGTTCGGGATCGGTGACGCCTGCCAGGCCTTGGGAACGGGTCCCTACGTGGCCGGCGCCGCGGAAGCCGGCCTCTCCCCCGCATGGATCCCGGCGGCGCTCTTCGTCACCTCCGGCGTTACCGCCTTCGCCACCGGCACCTCTTTCGGGACCTGGGCAATCATGATCCCCATCGTGGTGCCCATGACCGGCCTCATCGATCTCCACCCGGGCCTGGCCGTGGGGGCCGTGCTCAGCGGAGGCCTGTTCGGAGACCATGCGTCCCCCATATCCGATTCGACCATCATCGCCACCATGGCGGCGGGAGCCGATCACATCGACCATGTTCGCACCCAGCTTCCGTACACCCTCGTGCTGGCGGCCATTTCCATCGGGCTCTTCCTCGTATTCGGCCTCGTGCTCTGATCGCCCATGGAATCGTACGGATTTCTTTCCCTCCTGCCGCCCCTTCTGGCCCTGGGTATGGCCATCAGGACCAAGCAGGTCTATCCCTCACTCGTGCTGGGAATCTGGCTGGGGTGGACCATTCAGAGCGGTTGGAACCCCCTCATCGGCTTGATCGCCTCCGTAAACGCCATCGTTGGGGTATTCGGTGATCGTGACCGGACGCTCACGATCCTCCTGACAGCCCTCATCGGCGCCCTCATCGCCTTCACCCAGTACTCGGGGGGCATGAAGGGCTTCGTGGATCGGATCTCCACCGCCGGCCTTGCCCACGATCGTCGCTCGGCCAGCGTGCTGGCCTGGGTCATAGGCTTTGTGATCTTCGTCGAGGCGAACATCGGGATCTTTGTCTCGGGACCCGTCTCTCGCCCCATCTTCGATCGGCTACGGGTGTCCCGGGAGAAGCTGGCCTACATCCTCGACTCCACAGCCGCCGCCAAGGCCACGGTGATCCCCATCAATTCGTGGGGAGCCTACATCATCGGGTTGCTCGCGGCCCAGGGCATGGACACCCCCCTTCGCTCCATGCTTTCATCCATCCCCTTCAACCTCTATGCCCTCCTGGCGATCCTGACAGCCCTGGGGGTGGCCTTGACCGGTGCGGACTTCGGCCCCATGCGGGAGGCCGAACGAAGGGTCCGGGAGGAGGGCAAATTCCTTCGGGACGGAGCCGAGCCCCTGGTGGCCAACGAGGTCTTGATGCTCGAGGCCAAGGCCGGAGCCCCCGCCCGGGCCGCGAACATGTTGCTCCCCATCGGCACTCTGGTGGTGGCTGTCCTGGTCGGCCTGTACCTGACGGGCGACGGGAACCTCATGGACGGTGATGGGGCCACTTCGGTCTTCTGGGCTCTTGGGATTGCCCTGGCCGTGAGTGCGCTGTCCTACCGGGCCCAGGGGATCCTGACCGTTGGCGAGATCACCGAGATGTTCATGAAGGGCGTGGGTGGTCTTATCCCCATCGCGGTTCTGTTGATGCTGGCCTTCGTCATCGGCGACGTCTGCCTGGCCATGGGGACGGGCGAATATGTCGCCGGCGCCGTCCAAGGAGGGTTGCCGCGCTTCCTCATTCCGGCGGCATTGTTCATCGTTGCGGGGGTGACGTCCTTTTCCACGGGGACCTCATGGGGAACGTGGGCCATCATGATTCCAATCGCCGTCCCCATGATCGGTATCATCGGACTCCATCCCAGCCTGGTCATCGCCTCTGTATTGGGGGGCGGGATCTTCGGGGACCACTGCTCGCCCATCTCCGACAGCACGATCATGGCGTCCATGGCCGCCGGCACCGACCACATCGACCATGTGCGGACCCAGCTTCCTTATGCCCTGGCCGTGGGCGGTGTGACGGTGGCGGCCTATCTGGTGCTGGGCGCCATCCTCTGAGGGTTTTCAGGAGCTTGGTCCGTCCCCAATGGCCCCGGTAGGGGATTCGGTTCAGGCGAATTGATCCCGGTCGAATCCGCGCTGCGCCATCTGGTCGATGGCCTCCTCCACCGTCCAACGCTCACTGCCGGCATCGGCGACGTACGGTGCCAGCGGCCCCAGATCGGGATTCGTGGCCAGGGCTTCGTGGGTCAGGTCCAGGATTGCCGATCTCGCCTGGGCTCCGCTGCGCCAGATGCCGGTGACGGTCTTCAGGTCCAACTCCAGGGAGGACTTGGCGGCCAGGGCGGTGAGTCCCTGGGCGTAGGCTCGTACCAAAGCGTATTCGATGCCGTTGTGGACCATCTTGGTGAAGTGGCCTGCGCCGCTCGGCCCCACCCGGCCCCAGCCGTGGTCGGGATCAGCGGCCAGGCTTCGGAAGATGGGATCCAGTCGAGCGATAATGGGCTCCGGTCCGCCGATCATGAGGGAATAACCCCGCTCGCCTCCCGCCATTCCTCCGCTCGTCCCGACGTCGAGGAAGTGGATCCCCTGCTCCGCGAGGCTGGACGCCCGCCGCATGGAGTCCAGGTAGTGGCTGTTTCCGCCATCCACCACCACGTCATCCGCTTCCAGGAAGGGTGCGATTTCCTGGATGGTTTCCTCGGTGGGGGCGCCTGCGGGAAGCATGAGCCAGACCACGCGAGGGGCTGACAGTCCGGCCGCGATCCCTTTCATGCCGATTGCCGGGATGGCCCCACGGGGAGCCAGTCGCTCCACGGCGGCGGTGTCGAGGTCGAAAACCACCAACCGATGATCTCGAACCAGGCGAAGCGCCAAACGCTCTCCCATGGCCCCCAGCCCGATCATTGCCAACTCCATGGTCTCTCCTTTTCCAAGTGACAATCCGGCCAGCGGCCCGGCGCTTTGGAGCCTGTCAGGAATCCAACTACAGCCCCTGGATGATCTCGTTGAGGGTCGCACTGGGACGCATGGCGGCGCCTGCAAGCTCCGGGGCGGGCATGTAGTACCCACCCACGTCCTGCGGCGGACCCTGGGCTCCGTTCAGCTCCGAGAGGATGATGGCTTCCTTCTCCTCCAGCGCCGCAGCCACCGGCCCGAACCGATCAGCCAACGCAACGTCGGACGTCTGGTCCGCCAGCGCCCGGGCCCAGTAGAGGGTCAGGTAGAAGGTGCTCCCCCGGTTGTCCAGCTCGTGCACCTTCCGCGAAGGTGAGCGGGCGTTCTTCAGATAGCTTGCAGTGGCCTGGTCCAATGCCTCGCCCAGGACCAGCGCGCCGACATTGTCGAACTCCTCGCCCAGATGCTGGAGAGAGGCGCCAAGGGCCATGTATTCGCCCAGAGAGTCCCAACGCAGGTGTCCCTCAGCCTCGAACTGCTGCACGTGCTTGGGCGCCGAACCACCGGCGCCGGTTTCGAAGAGCCCGCCACCGTTGAGGAGAGGCACGATGGAGAGCACGCGGGCGCTGGTGCCGATCTCCAGGATGGGGAAGAGGTCGGTGAGATAGTCTCGAAGCACGTTTCCGGTGACCGAGATGGTGTCCTCACCCCGGCGGATACGCTCCAGGGAGAACTCCATGGCCGCTACAGGAGCCAGAACCTCGATCTGTAGCCCGTCGGTGTCGTGTTCGGGGAGGTAGGCCACGACCTTCTGAATCACTTCGGCGTCGTGGGCCCGGTTCTTATCAAGCCAAAAGACCGCTGTTGCCCCGGTGGCCCGAGTCCGCTTCACGGCCAGCTTCACCCAGTCACGAATGGCGGCGTCCTTGGCTTGGCAGGCGCGCCAGATGTCTCCCTCTTCGACGACTTGCTCCAAGAGCGGGTCACCATTCGCATCGACCACTCGAACGGTGCCATCGGCCGGGGCCTCGAAGGTCTTGTCGTGGGAACCGTACTCCTCGGCCTTCTGAGCCATGAGGCCCACGTTGGGCACGCTCCCCATGGTGGTCGGATCGACCTGGCCGTGGGCCTGCACATCCCTGACCACGGCATCGTAGATCCCGGAATAGCTGGAGTCGGGAATGACCGCCTTGCAGTCCTGTAGTTTGCCATCGGCGTTCCACATGCGGCCCGAGTCACGGATCATGGGCGGCATGGAGGCGTCGATGATGATGTCGCTGGGCACGTGCAGGTTGGTGATGCCCCGGTCCGAATCCACCATGGCGATGGCCGGGCCGTTCTCGAAGACGGCCTGGATGTCGGCTTCGTTGGACGTCCGCTGCTCCTCCGGGAGGTCGGCGATCTTGGCCAACACGTCGCCGAATCCATTGTTGGGATCGACACCCAACTCCGCGAAGAGGGACGCGTGTTTGGCGAAGAGGTCTTCGAAGAAGACCCGTACGCAGTGACCGAAAATGATGGGATCGGAAACCTTCATCATGGTGGCTTTTAGGTGGAGCGAGAAGAGCACGCCTTTGTCCTTGGCGTCCTCCACCTGGTCCCGGAGGAATCCCACCAGAGCCTTCTTGTACATGAAGGTGGCGCCCAGTACCTCGCCGGCCTGGAGAGGGAGGGACTCTTTCAGCACCGTGACGGTTCCGTCTTCGGCCACGTGCTCGATCCTGGCCGTTGTGGCGGATTCGAGGGTCACGGATTCCTCGTTACCCCGGAAATCCCCGGCGCTCATGGTGGACACGTGGGTTTTTGACGCCTCGGGCCATGCCCTCATTCGCGGAGGATTCTCTCTGGCGTACTCTTTCACCGCCCTGGGGGCGCGCCGGTCGGCGTTGCCCTGGCGCAGCACCGGATTCACGGCGCTCCCCTTCACTCCGTCGTACCGGACCCTGATGGCGCGTTCCTTCTCGTTGGACGGTTCCTCTGGATAGTCCGGCAGGCCGTACCCCTTGGCCTGCAGCTCGGCGATGCACTCCTTCAGCTGAGGAATGGAGGCGCTGATGTTCGGCAGCTTGATGATGTTCGCCTCGGGCGTTTCGACCAGGGTGCCCAGTTCGGCCAGGTCGTCGGAGACCTTCTGGCTTTCTTCGAGAACGTCGGGGAACACGGCGAGGATCCGTCCGGCGAGAGAGATGTCGCGGGTTTCCACGGGTACCCCGGTCGCCCCAGCGAAAGCTCGGATGATGGGGAGAAACGCATAGGTCGCCAGAGCGGGACCTTCGTCGGTCCATGTATAGATGATCGAGGGGGACTTGTTCATCGCATCACTTTTCTTGTTTGAACGGTGGTTTTCCCGTTAGGGATAGAGGTTCTGAATTCGCCTCTTTCGGTCGCACCATGACCCGGCCCCAGGCGAAGCCGTGGCCGGCGGAAGAAGTAGGGTAGGGCGGAAACCGTCAACT
>JAUXEE010000043.1 GCA_030618065.1 Gemmatimonadota bacterium | reverse complement strand
GTCCTCGGCGGCGTCGACTATCTCGACTTCGTGATGCCGGGCGCACTGCTGTTCACCGCCTTCAACGCGTCGCTCAACGCCGGCGTGCCGGTGCTGTTCGACCGCGAACTCGGCTTCCTCGACCGCATCCGCGTCGCGCCACTCGCCGATGATCCCCCCAGCCACATAATCGTTCCGAGTTCCGGGCTCTACCTCGATCTCCACCAAGGTTCGGCCTTCCTCCATGTCCTCGAACCGAACCTCAACCCGCTTGGAGGAGGCCACGTAGTATTTCCGGGATGTGGAGGAGGCGGCACGAGCGATCTGGGACACCCAGTCCACAGCCGGCCGGTAGAGGAGAAAGGAGCGTCCCTTCCTTACGGCCTGAAGGAGTTGCCCCGCCACCATGAAGTCGTCGATCTTCCTTCCCAGCTCCTCCCAGTCCCCAGGCACCACCCTGGAGGCCGCCACATGGCTTGGACCGTAAAGGCCGGCCACCGGGTTTCGGCCGGTGGCCGGAGAGGACCGGACCTCCACCAAAGCCTTCCGCACATGCCGGTCGTCCAGCCCCACCTCTCGGGCGATACGAAAGAGGTCCTGCTCGGTGAGCCCCGAATCACCCCCCTCCGGCTCGGACACGGCGATCTCGGCAGCCCGACGAATAACCTCGTCGAACTCCTTCCGGGTGAGACTGCGACTCGGATCGACCATGCTTCAGCTTAATGGGGCCTGGGAGGAGTCTGTTACAGGTGGAAAGCCCACCTCGACAACGCCCCGGGCCGTGCCACCGTGGCCCTCGCTGATGAAGAGATATCGTCCGAGGGGCGCGTTTTGAAGTCTCAAGATGAGACGGCTCCCACGAGAAACCAAGGGAGGGCTGGCCACCTGCCCGGTGGATTCCAGAAACGCGCGGACCTCATGAGTGAGGGAATCGACAATGAATTCCAGCGTGTGGACACGGTGGTCCACAGTTCGGAACTCAACTCCGTCTCCAGGGAATGCCTGGATGAGGGTGGGCACGGCATGCTCTTCGGCTCCCCTTCCCCCCAGGGTGACCCGATGAAGTTGGGAACCGGAGGGAAGCCCGAGAGCCCTGGCCTCTTCCGCAGCCGTGTTCTGCCCAGCTTCCCCCGATCCTCCACATCCTCCCATGACCGCCGAGAGGATCAGCAAAGGAAGGAGGCCAGCCCCCTGGAAGGAGGCCGGCCGCCAAACCATCGAGGGTTTCTCTCGCCCCACTTCTGCAACACCCTTCTGGATCAGTCGCCCTGGCTCAGAGTCCAGACATAGGCCGCAACAGCCTGAACCTGCTCGTCGGTGATATTCGTTCCACCCTTGGGAAGCATGAGTCCCGGGTGCTCTTTGGGTTCGGGCACACCGGTCATGATATTGCTGACGATGGACTCATACGAGCCATCGATGTTGAGCCACTCCTCGTCGGTGAGGTTCGGCGCCAGGGGGCCACCTACGCCACCCTCCATGTGGCAGGTGAAGCAGATTCCTGCACTCGTGAAGATGGTTTGGCCCTCTGCCACCATTGCCGCCGTCACCCCCTCGGGGAGATCCATGGACGGAGCCGCCTCACTGGCGGCTGGAGTGGCCTCCGCTGCCGGCGGCTGGGCATCATCAGCAGCCGGTGCACCCTTCTCTCCACCGCAAGAAGCCATGACCAGGATCAGGAGAATGGTTGAATACCGCATAAGATTTTTCACGATTCGACCTCCGTTCCGCAGGCGATACAAAACCGCCAGGTTAGTCTGAGCTCCTCGCCACAGGCGGGGCAGGGAACCCGTTGCACATCACTTCCACAGAAAGGACAGAACCTCACCCTGGCTTGCTGGGGAAGTGCCTCCCTGCACCAGGGGCAATTCTCGAACGGCGGCAGGTCAACCTGCCCCTCTCCCACTTCGTCGGGAAGCTCGACAGGAAGCTCCGCGGAATCAACCTCTCCCCCGGACTCCTCCACCTCCTCGATGGGCTCGAGGTTCGCCCCTAAGGGTTCGACCTCCAGTCTCTCATATCCGTCCTCAGGGGCACTCTCCTCACCGAAGCTCTCTTCCACGTCTTCCTCTCCCATGACCTCCACCTCCGTGGGCTCATCGTCATCTTGGGTCGCGGCTTCCGCCTCCCGTGAGACCTCCTCCATCAGAGTCTCGTCCAACCTGTCCGGATTCAGGCGCACGTCGGCCGCTGCGAAGTCTCGGTACAGTCCCGTGTTCGGGTTCGGGGAATCCAACTCTTCCCGAATCTCCTGGCGGGCGGTTCTGGACTCGATACTCAGGAAATCCCCCTCCCCCGCCAAAAGCCGAAGGAGAGCGTGTTCGTAATCCGCATTCATCTCCACGCCGAGCTCGTCCCGGTGGGTCCGGTAGGGAACCAGGTTTTGATAGATCTCGGCAACAGTGAAGGGAGAGCTGATGTGTTCCGGGTTCTTGGCTTGGATCTCCCGGACCAGGGCCCGGTGGAATCGGCCAAGAACCTCGTGTTCGTCGAATGTCATGAGTCAGGTTCCTCTTCCAGCATCAGCAACCCTGCCTGAACGGCCGCTCGAATGAAGCTCACGGGATCCGTGGAGGGAACCTCCACTCCCCTTTGCTCGTGCCAGCGCTCAGCGAGGCGCTTCATGTATTGAGTGATTGGTTCATGGGAGAAGCCGGCGAGATCTCTCATCTGCCGGACGATTTCCAGCCAGGTGCCCCGAAGCAGTTGTCCATCGGGAAGTCGAACCTGATGGGACAGGTCAGCCTCTTCAAGGGCGTTGAAGAGCTCGAGCTGACCCATGTCGGGGCCCCCCGAAAAATCGGCACTCATGGCTGAAGCTTCGATCTCGGCCAGGAGTTGATCCACGGGATCCAGGGCGGATTCCAGCTCTTCCAACCGCTTCTCCCAAGGGATCAATCGCGCGTCCCCGACCTCCATCTCCCAAAGAGCCCGCTTCAGCTCGATGATCCTCCAGACCGCCAGAGAGTCCCAATGATCCATGGGGGACACACATTCGAATTCACGAAGGGCGGCCTCCCAATCCCCCCTATCATAAAGGAGATGTCCCAGGTAGACCCTGGCCTCGTGGAGGTCCGGGTCCAGGCGGAGGGCCCTTCGAAGGTGGCGGCTGGCCTCCACCTCGTCTCCCAGCCGGTGGAGGCAATAGGCCAGTGCAGCCACCGTCTCGGCGTAGTCTGGGCGCACCGATACCGCCTTGGAAAACACATCCCGGGCTTGGAGGTAAAGCCCTTCCCGGTAGAGAGCCCGGCCCATGGTGAGCATCAGTTCCACGTCCTGGTCGAAGCCCATCTCCTGAACATCTCGGAAGAAGGCCAGTGCCTTGGCGTGGTCCCCTAGCCGGAGGAGTACCTCGCCCATCCCCACCAGGGCATCTTCGTGAGTAGAATCCAGGGCAAGCGCTTGGTGAAAGGACCTTCTCGCCCAGGCGAATTCTTCCCGTGCCAATCGAGCATAGCCCAATCCTACATACAACTCCACAGCGTTCGGATAGAGAGAAAGGCCCTCTCGAAGCGTTTCGAGGGCCCCCTCATAATCCCCATCGCTGTACAGCCTATGCGCCTTTTCGTCGTATTCCTCGGAGCTGAGGAACCGATCTTCCTCCACGTGCGACTCCTTGGAGATTTCTCCTGGTGGAGACCACTGGTAGGGGCATACCCCCCTCCAACTCGCTTGGCGACTGAAACCTAATGTGGCGGGTCATGATTTCCCATAGGAGACCCCGCAAAGGGCGCAAACCCAATCCTTGCCCGACTTGGCAAGACGCTGGCCAGAGCCGTGCCGGGGGCAGAAGAGATCATCCCCCGACTCGATATCCTCCTTCACCCTCGTCTTTTCCACCCTGGTGGCCTTGGGAACCGTCAGGACGAACCGGAGCGAAGAGGTGTTGCACTCCAGAAGGACTCTTCCCTTTCCGCCGTCCCCCTCTCTGACACCCAGAACCTCCAGGTATCCGCCGAGGGGAGATTCGAGGCGCCTCCCAGCGTAGTAGCTCTCGAGGATCTTCTTGCTCTTCGGCAGCGGAATGGGATTGGTTGGGCTCCCCGCCACCGGCTCAGATAATACCTTCCTATCCATTATTTTTCGTTAGTCCCGCTCAAAGAGGTAGGCTGAGTCTTCCACCCGAGTGTCTCCATCCACACTCACGGCGAACCGGGATCCAGCAAAGATGGCGGCTCCAGCGTATTCTCCCTTTTTGTTCACTGCGTAATAATTCACACCGAAGTTGGGTCGCCCCAGCTCGTCTCGTAGGCGTGGCTCCACCGTATAGGTGACGACCCTCCTCAGGGCCTCCAGGCAGGCATCTTCAGGATGCATTCCACTCCGCATCAACTCCACCACCGAATGTCCGCCTACGGTTTTGATGACAGCTTCGCCGCGTCCGGTAGATCCGGCGGCACCCACATCGTTGTCGACATAAAGACCCGCCCCGATGATGGGTGAGTCGCCGACGCGCCCCGGGATCTTCCACGCCAGGCCGGAGGTCGTGGTGACGCCGGAGATGTCCCCATCGGCGTTCACGACGTTGCAGTTGATGGTGCCCTGAGGCCGCACCCCGTCGTGGGAATCCAGTAGGCCATCGCCATAGGACGATTCGGGCCTAAAACCCGACCCACCCCGCATACTTCCTTCCGGGATCAGGAAGTCGTCCCGATCGCTGAGACGCGCCCGCCATTCGACCCAACGGCGACGAGATTCCTCGGTGAGGAGGTCCTCGATAGGGTACCCCATGGACTTCGCGAACTCCTGAGCCCCGGGCCCCACCAAAAGGACGTGGTCCGTATAACGCATGACATCCCTCGCCACCAGGGAGGGCGTCTTCACACCCTCCAAAGAGGCCACCGCCCCTGCTCCCCGGGTGGGCCCATGCATCAGGGAGGAGTCCAACTGAACAACCCCATCCAGATTGGGGAGCCCCCCATATCCCACCGAAGTGTCGTTCGGGTCCCGTTCGACGATGTTCACACCTTGGACGACGGCGTCCAGCGTGTCCCCACCGCCTTGGAGGACCTCCATGGCTTTCGCTACCGCCTCCCGACCATTGGCGCTGGCCACAGCTACAGGTGTGACCCGCCGGATGTGAACAGCGGGTGCCCCCTCGAACTTCACGGTTGGGACGATTCCAAAGGCCGCGCCGGCTCCGGCGCCGGCAGTGGCTCGGAGAAAATCGCGCCGGGTGGTCATACATTCCTCCTCGCAATGGGCTTCGACTCGGTCGTCCAGGTAGGGCTCCGACCCCGGGACACCGATGAAGACGGGGGCCTAGTATAGTGAGGGCCTCGCAGGGCCGCCACCCACTGTTATCGGATTGGGATGGGACGTCGATCTGGAAGGAAAAGAGAAGGCGGGCCGGGAGGCGAATCTCTCCCCACCCGCCGTTGCGCCTCAGCTTCCTTGCAGCGTATTCTCGCCACCGGCCTCTTGAGGAACCAGATCTTCCGTGGTCACCTCAGGCTCGGCCGGGACCGGGGGCTCCGGGACATCTTCCTTCGGGTCGAACCCGAAACGCTTCCGGCCGTGGGGGATGGCCGGCTGGCAGAACCTCACGCCGACGGAGAACAGGTCCTGTAGGTCGGAATCGGTAAGGTCGGGGTAGCGCTCTGCGAGGTAGTCGATGGTCTCTTCCATCCAGTGCTGCTGATCGTCTTCCTCGGCTTGGAGAACACCACAACGGTTGATGTGACTGAAGAGCTCGTCCCGAGCCCGGGTGATCATGTTTTCTTTGGCCACGATTTCCTCCTGCTATAGCTTCACGGGAGGAGAACATGCCTGCTCCCGGAGCGTTTTTCTGTGCGACAGGCTTTTAACCTAATGGAAGGACAGAACCATGGAAATAAGGGCCCCCGAATCCCCCGATACTGGCCCTGACGCCGTGACCCTCGAGGTTTACCGACACCTGTTCACGGCTCTGGCCGAGGAAATGGGGGCATCCCTTAGGAGAGCGTCCTTCTCCCCGAACATAAAGGAACGGCGGGATTACTCCTGTGCCCTTTTTGATCCCCACGGTGTGGCAGTGGCTCTCGGGGACCACATGCCAGTCCACCTGGGGGCCATGCCCATGAGTGTGGAAGCAGCTTTGGCGGAGGTTGGAGTCCCCGAAGCCGGGGACGTGGTGATTCTCAACGACCCCTTCAAGGGCGGCACACATCTTCCCGACATCACGCTGATTTCTCCCGTATACAGCCGCGGTGATCCAATCCTTTTAGGGTTGGTGGCGTCCCGGGCCCATCACTCCGACGTTGGAGGAATGTCACCGGGGTCCATGCCCCTGGCACAGGAGATCTACCAGGAAGGGCTTCGGATTCCCCCCGTACGCCTCTACCACCGAGGGGTTCGGAACGAGGATCTCTGGGAGACGATTCTGGCCAACGTCAGGACCCCCGTGGAGCGGGCAGGAGACCTGGACGCTCAACTTGCCGCACTCCACACTGGCGAGACACGCCTCCTGGAGATGGTGGAGAGGAAGGGTCAACCGGAAGTCCTGGCCGCCATGCGAGGGCTCATCGCCTATGCCGACCGCCTCGTGGAGGCCGGAATCAGGGAGATCCCCGACGGGCTCTACGAGGCCGAGGACTTCATGGATGACGATGGTTTCGGTACGGGCCCGGTGCCCATTCGTCTTCGGATGGAGGTCACCGGAAACCAGATACTGTTGGATTTCCGGGGAACAGCTCCCCAAACAAGAGGCGGAATCAACGCGGTGGCCGCCATCACTTCGTCAGCCACTCGGTACGTGGTCCGGTGCATGGTGGAGGCTCTCCTGGACACCCCCCTCCCGGCAGGGGGCGGCTCCATGTCGGCCGTGGAGCTCCGACTTCCTCCAGGGTCTCTGGTGAACGCCTCTCCCCCGGCCAGCGTCGCCGCCGGAAACGTGGAGACCAGCCAGAGGATCACCGATGTCCTGCTGGAAGCCTTCGGAAAAGCTCTTCCCGAGCTGGCTCCCGCATTGTCCCAGGGAACCATGAACAACACGACAGTTGGAGGAATCGACCCCCGAACCGGAGATGCCTTCGCCTACTATGAGACCGTAGGCGGAGGATTGGGGGCAGCGCCGCAAGGAGCCGGGCTGTCGGGGGTCCACAGCCACATGTCCAACTCCTTCAACACACCCATCGAAGCCCTGGAGCACGCGTACCCATTCCGTGTGGTCCATTACGGAATCCGAAGGGGGAGTGGGGGAAAGGGCGTGCATCGGGGAGGAGACGGCCTGCGACGTGACATTCAGCTACTGACCCCCGGTCGTGTGACTCTCCTCACCGAGAGGCGCCTGCGGGGTCCCCGGGGAGCCAGGGGTGGCTCCCCCGGGGCACCGGGGGAGAATGTCCTCATCCGGGAGGATGTGGAGGAAAAGCTACCTGGAAAGGTCACCTTCGACGCCCGGGAGGATGACATCATCAGCATCCGCTCCCCGGGAGGCGGGGGCTGGGGACAGAACGCCTCCGGGTCATCGTGAAGGGGCGGCCCGCTGGTCCAGTTCCGCCCACCGCTCGAAAGCCACTTCGATTTCCTGGGGAAGAGAGTGGGATCGGGCCGTGGCTTCCCGGATGAGGTCGGAAGCGCCTCGGAAGAAATCGGGGCGGGCCATCTCCTCATGGAGGGCCTTCAACTCCTCTTCCAACTCCTCGATTCGGGCCGGAAGGCTCTCCCACTCCTTCTTCTCCTGATAGCTGAGTCGTTTTTCCTTTGGCGACTCCCCTCTCCTTCGAGAGTCCGAGGAAGCCTTCTTCGCCTTCTTCGAATTCTTCGCCCTTCTCTCCTTCGAGGGATCCGTTCTGCCCTGGGATCTCAGGGTGCGCTGCCAATCCGAATATCCCCCCACATACTCCTTCACCATGCCCTCACCCTCGAACACCAAGGTGCTGGAGCAGAGATTGTCCAGGAAGCTCCGATCGTGGCTCACCACAAGGACGGTTCCCTTGAACTCCAACAGGCGGGCCTCCAGCAGCTCCAGGGTCTCGGTGTCCAGATCGTTGGTGGGCTCGTCCAGGACCAGAACGTTGGCCGGGCTGGTAAAGAGACGGGCCAGGAGAAGCCGGTTCCGTTCTCCTCCCGACAGAGAGCTGAGGGGCTCCATCGCCCGTTCCGGAGAGAAGAGGAAATCCTGGAGGTAGCTCAAGACATGCTTTTTCTTCCCGTCCAACAGCACGAAGTCGCTCCCCGGGTTCACACTTTCCGCCACGGTCCCGGCCTCACCCAGCCCTTCCCGATGTTGATCGAAGTGGGAGACCTCCAGGGAGATCCCGTGCTTCACCCTTCCCTTTTGGGGTTCGAGGTTCCCAAGGAGGAGGTTCAGGAGGGTCGTCTTCCCGCACCCGTTGGGCCCGATAATGCCGACCTTGTCTCCCCGAAAAATGGTGGCGGAGAAGTCTTTCACGATGGGAGGACCACCATGGCTGAAATCCAGATGTTCAGCCACGAGGACCTTGGCCCCTGACCGATCCGCCTCCTGGATGCTCATGCGCACCTGACCCACCCGCTCCCGGCGTCGCGCCCGCTGAGCCCGTAACTCCTTCAGGGCACGGACTCTCCCTTCGTTTCGGGTTCGGCGCGCCTTGATCCCCTGGCGAATCCACTCCTCTTCCTTCACCAGATTCTTGTCGAAGAGGACCCACTCCTTCTCCTCATTCGCCAGGAGCGCTTCCTTTCGTCGAAGATAGGTGGGATAGTCACAGTCCCATGAGGTCAGGCGCCCCCGGTCCACCTCGATGATCCGGGTCGACAACCTCTCCAGGAAAGTTCGGTCATGGGTCACGAAGAGGAGGCTTCCCTGGTAACGGGCCAGGAAGCCCTCCAGCCATTCGATGCTCTCCAGATCCAGGTGGTTCGTGGGCTCATCCAACAAGAGAAGGCCCGGCTCAGCCGCCAAAGCCCGCCCCAGAAGAGTTCGGCGCTTTTGTCCGCCGGAAAGGGAGGAGAATGTCTGCCTCCCGTCCAGCTGGAGGAGAGAGCAGAGGCGCTGGACGGGATGATCCCCCCGGAGTGCGTCGTGGAGCCCGGAGCGAATCAGGGTCTCCACGGTACCTTCCAGATTCCCGGGAACGCGCTGAGGGAGGAGAGCTACCCTCAGCCCCGGAGAAATCACCAGGGTCCCCTGATCGGGCTCCTGGATTCCGGCCAGAATCTCCAATAGGGTGGTTTTTCCCTCCCCATTCCGACCTACCAGTCCGATCCGCTCACCCCCCTCGATCTGGAGGTTGGCGTCGTCCAGGAGAGGCCGATCACCGAAGAGGACCCGGAGATTCTGGCAACTGATCAGGGCCACGGTGGTCTAGAAGGGTGATCGGAATGGGGGGCGGTTCGCCCCCCATTCCGATAGGCTTCTAATGCGTGTGATCCAGGAGACTGACCTCGATTTCCACCCTGGTCGTTCCCCATTCCAAGACCAAGTGACCGTTGTCACCGCCATGAGTATGCCAATTGATGGTGAACTGCTCCACAGGCTCATTCAGGGCCCGGGGCAGGCCGGTGAAGGTCCCGATATCCGCTGCCCGAACCGCGTCATCGATTGGGATACCCCAGCGCTCAGCATCCGATGTCAAGAAGAACTGCCACTCGAACTCCCCG
>JAUXEE010000222.1 GCA_030618065.1 Gemmatimonadota bacterium | reverse complement strand
GCAGGAGGAGGTCCTCACACCTGCGGAGCTGTGGGGCAACTCCCTGGAGGAGCGGGAGCGGGTCCAGCGGCAGAATCAGATCGCCGCATTTTTCTCGGGATCGGCGGTTCAGAGTTCCGCGGCGGCGGCCCCGCCGCCCATGATGCCAGCCGGCGGAGGGGGCAAGAAGCCCAAATCTGGAGGTTGCTGAAGCCTGGATTCTGCCGGGAGGTCGAGGGCTGCGTCGGGTCCCGAGGCACGCTCTTCCTGTCGCCAATCTAGAGTAGTGAAATGTCGAACAACGGCATATAATTCGAATAGGAAATTTTGGTCTCCCCGTGACTAGCGTAGGTTCTCCTGACCAGGGAATCGCCCAATACTCAGTCAGTGGAGGCACCACGAGGGGTCGGCGGGTTTCCCGTCGGCCCCTCGATTATTTGGGTGCGCCCACTGATTCGGAGCCTAAGCATCCCCCTCGGAAGACCGGGCTTCGGTTGAGGAGACTCCACCGGTTGAACCCGGAGTTCCATCCGGTAACGCTTCCAACTCTCTCCGGTACCACTCCTTATGGTGTTCCTCGGCGGAACTTTTTGTCATCTTCCCGGTGAGCCAGGTCCAGTTCATCGGGTATTCTTCCGGATGGAATATGACGAAGAAGAAATGCCAGACCAGGATGACCAAGCCAGCCAAAACGGCCTCGTAGAAGTGAATCGTCTGGGAGGCTGGAATCACGCCCCCCGGAAGGAACAGCACGACCTGGGTTGGGAACCAAAGGATCAAACCCGTTAGAGCCATTAGGACGGTGCCCCACACCAGGGCCCAGTACTCGGCTTTCTGGGAGTAATCGTACCTCCCGAATTCCACTTTGTTCTCAGACCGGAAAGTGTGATACCGGATGTTCTCTACGAAATCGCTCCAGTCCCGCCGGGTTGGAAAGAGGGCTCTCAATTCCCGGTGACCCCGGTCAGTAGTCAGGACATAGTAGGCATGGTACAGGGAGGTGAGAATCAGAGCCACTCCGGCGACCCGATGGATATCGCCCCGGAGGCCTTCCGTCATTCCCAGTCTTCTGAGCCCCTCCACCCAGAAACTCCCTGGGTACCTGAGAGCGAAGCCGGTGACCAATAGGGCGATGAAAGAGGCGGTCAGGAAGAGGTGTTGGGCGACTTCGTTCGCAGTGAATCGGACCACCGTCTCCTGGCTCCCGGCTTGCTCCCTCCGGCGTTTGATCATGAAGTAGTTCATGATCACCAGGTTATGGAGGACCATGCTTCCGACCGTGATAATGATGGCCCAGAGGTAAATACTCCGGATAACCCGGTTCACCGGGTTGTCGGTGATGGAAGCGGTGCGGTGGTCATAGGAAGCCGCAAATGCTGAACTGGCGCCCGAATGGCACTGGGCACAGGTGGCCACCACGTTTTCCTCTGAGACGGAAGAAGCCGGATCTTCGGCCGGAAGGACCATGTGGGCTGTGTGGCAGTTCACGCAGCTGGCGGTTACGGCGCATCCCGTTCGGGAAGCCCACCCATGGTAACTCTCCAAATAGGACCCCACTACGCCGTCCTGGAGGCCGTACTTCGAGATGATGAAGGGGTCGTCGTGGCACTTCCCACAGGTGTCCTGGGCCTGTCGCGCTCCGCAAATGGGGGAATCGGGATCATCGGAAGAGAGGATCAGATGGGCGCCATGGCAGTCGATGCAGGTTGGGCTGTCGGTGATACCGGCCTGGAGGGCTCGACCGTGGATGGATTGGTCGAAATCCGCCTCTGCTCCCGGGTGACACCGACCGCAGGTGGCCGCCACGTTCAGGGGATTGATCCGGGACCGCGGGTCCGTGGCTCCTTTCAGGTCGTGGACGCTATGGCAGTCGGCACAGGAAGCCGCCACGGGTTCGCCCTCGGTGATTCCCTTGCCGTGAACTGAGTTGGCATACTGCTGGAAGGACTTGGGCAGCTTCACAAACTGATCGGTAAGGAGACCCTCTTTGCCATGACACTCCCCACAGAGGTTAGGAAGCTGATTTCTGTGGGTGGAGGATTGGGGGTGCAACCGAGACAGGATCTGGTGTTTCCCGTGGCAGCTGGAGCAATTGGGCGCTCTAGGATTCCCCCGCGCCAGCCCATGACCGTGCGGGCTCTCTGCGAAACGGGCTTCCTGTTCCTGATGGCAAGGAGAGCAACTGACACCGGACTCTTGGGAGTGAGGGAAGCTTCCCTCCCGATGGCAAGAAGAGCAGGAGAGGCCGAACGCCTCGTGAACCGACTCCTGGAAATCCTCCGGGGTGATGATGTATCTGGAAGGGTCTTCCTGACCCTCGAAAGCAGATGTATCCGAGTGGCAGGCAAGGCAATCTTCACCCTCGGTCTGGGCCGTGGCCGGTGACGGGATGGCCATGGCTCCGAGGACTCCCACGACGAGGAGGAGTGCGGATGGGGTATGGAAACGCGTCATGCTTCGCTCACCTCAGCCATCCTCTCCGTTACGGTAATAAGAACCAGATCAGGGTGGGGATCATATGACTTCCTCCTCCCCGGAGACAACGGGATCCGCCCGGTCATCCAGGTTGGACCCTGCCGATCCTTGCCCGATCCTGTCAGCAGAACCTAATCTTGCAGCCGGTCAAGAAACTCGGCTGGCCAAGAAACCCACTCTTGTTTGGAGACGATCCATGATTTTTCGAAAGACCCTCTTTTCCCTATTGGCAGTGGTTTTCCTGTCGGCTTTGGTGCCTGCAAGCGCCGAGGCCCAGGAGAAGCCGGAGGCTGTTTCCCCTGTGAAACCGGAGGCCATAACTCACGATGTGGAGGGCAAGGAGAGCTGCTTGGTGTGCCATGCCCTTGGAGCCACCCCAGTGTTGGATGTTCCGGTGGACCACGAAAAGCGTGGCAACGAAAGCTGCCTTTGGTGCCATTCTACCGACTCCCCCATGCTGACCATGCAGCCGTCCACCGTTCCCCACCTGAAGGCCACGGCGGAAACGGATTGTGGGGGGTGCCATGGACCGGAGGCCAATCCAGACGTGGTCGAGGTGCCCGCCACCCATGAGGGACGCGGCAGCGAGACCTGTTTCTGGTGCCACGTGAAGGTCGATGGTGGAGGTCCCAAGGGATAGAAAGCCTTCAGTCAGGATGTTGTTTTTCTGAGGGCCACTCCCCACACATTGGGCGCCGGAATTCGGAAAGATTCCGGCATTTCTTTCCGTGGAATTCCGGCGTTTTTTTTGTGGGATTTCAGCGCGGCACGTGCAATGCCCAGAGGGAAATCCTCTGATACTGTGGGGTATCTGAAGCCGGAGTTTGACGCCCGCTAATCACGGAGGAACGATGAACGACCGGATTCAGACCGCATTCAACGACCAGATCAACGAGGAGCTCTTTTCCTCCTACATTTACCTTGCCATGGCAGCCCACTTCGAGCGAATGAACCTGGATGGCTTCACGAATTGGATGAAGGAGCAGGCCCAGGAAGAACTCGAGCATGCCATGCGTCTCTTCGACCACATCAACCGCCGTGGGGGTAGGGTGTTTCTGAAGGCGATCGGAGAGCCACCGTCGGAATACGGCACTCCCCTGGAGGTTTTTGAGAAGGCGCTGTCCCACGAACAGCACATCACCGGATGCATCAATGAACTCTACAAGATCGCCTTGGAAGAGAACGACTACCCGGCCCAAATCGAGCTGCAGTGGTTCATTGACGAGCAGGTGGAGGAAGAGGAGAACGTCGGAAGGGCGGTGGAACAGTTGAGAATGGCAGGGGACAACCAGAGCGCACTTCTCATGTTGGACCGGGAGCTAGGCCAACGGACCGGAGAGGAGGAGGAGTGAAGAGACGGAGGTGCATGAGAACTACTCATCTGTTGGTTGTTCCGGCCCTGGTCCTTTCCGCCTGTGAGCCGAGCCTTCCGGAGGTGACCCCCGAAGAGGGGGAAAGGGTGGCCCAGATCGCCGAGCCTGCTGCTGCCGAACTCCTAAGGACCCTGGTTGGGCGTCTCACCGCCGCGCTGAACGAGGGGGGTCCTTCACAAGCTTTTGAGCTCTGCTCCGACGAAGCGATCCCGTTGACCCGGACGGTTGAGGCCGGGTTGGAAGGGACTCTGTCGCTGAAACGAACCTCCTTCCGGTACCGAAACCCAGCGAACGCCCCGGACGAAGCGGAGGAAGCGGTTCTGGTCTTTTTCGAGAGGGCCCTCCAGGATGAAGGAGAGGCTCCATCCAGCTTTGTTCAACGGGTGTCTCAAGGGGAGATGAGGTACTACAAACCCCTCTTTGTGGGGGAGCTTTGTCTCGGGTGCCACGGAGATCCCGAATCCATGGATCCGCAAGTCCGACGGATACTCTCGGAGAGGTACCCAGAGGACCTGGCTACAGGGTATGAAGTGGGCGCTTTCAGGGGCTTGGTTCGCGTGTCGGTGCCCGTGACGATGGTGGAGCTGGGAGGGGCCCAGTGAGCATCCCCATCCTTCAGGAGTGGACTCTTTGTTCGAAGGCATCGTAGGCAGCATCGTCTGGGTCCTGGCCAACGCTTTATACATCGATATGAAGAGGAAGGGCCGGTC
>JAUXEE010000302.1 GCA_030618065.1 Gemmatimonadota bacterium | reverse complement strand
GTAAACGGCATGCTCCCGTCGGAGTTGGAGAACCCTGACGTCGGGATCCACCACGATTCGTTCCGGCTCGAAGTCGGAGCGGATGGTGATCACCTCCTCTTCGCCAGCCCCGAGCGTGACCGTGGCCCGTACTTCCTGGTAGTCGGGGATCGGATTCCCCTCCTCATCGAAGGGCTCTCCCACGGTCACCGCGACATCCACGGGCATCCGGCCCGTTCCGATATTTCGGAGGGTGAACGTCGTCTCCCAAACCCCTGAGATCTCCCCACCTTCGGACCGCGGGCGCCTCTCGGCCTCCTCCACACGGTACTCCGGAACCACCACGTCGAAGTACCACTGGTCCACGAACCTGTCGAATGCCGCCGTGTCGGGAGCGAACTCCCGGAGAGTGTTCACCTGATCCTGAAGGAGGGGGTAATCCGGACCATCCCGGTACCGGGCGATGAACTCCCTAAGGCCCTCCAGCATGGCCTCCCTACCCATGACCCCCATGAGCATCCAGGGCACCCACGCGCCTTTTTCGTAGGTGACAAAGCGGTCTCCGGCGTGCGTCTCGTCCACTTTCACCATGGGGCGCTCGTCATCGACTCGGCGCCCCCTGGCGTAGGACCTCTCCATTTGCTTGGCAAATTCCCGCCGGGCGGGCTCGCCCTTGATTTGTTCTATCAGGAGGAGCGTGGAAAAATTCGCCATCCCCTCCGATAGGATGTTCCCGCCCGGTCCGTCCCCGGGCGTCAACGTGTTGCCCCACCATTGGTGTGCGGCTTCGTGGGCCGTGACCCAGAAGATCAGGAGGGTCCGAAAGTCGTTCTTGGTGAGAAACCCGATGGATTCGGAGAAGGAAATGTTGGTTGGGAAGCCCTGAGCGTAGCCGGCGATCCCCATGAATTCGTTGACCCGCAGCGTCGTCCAGGGGAAAGGAGCGAACCACTCCGAATACCACCGCCGGGATGCGTCCAGCGCGAGCCCCATCTCTTCGATGTTGTAGCTATGTTCCGGGTGGTAGTAGATCTCCGTGCCTTCACCCCGCCACACGTCCCACCTTCCCGCCACCACATTGAAGATCCTCACGGGGTGATCGCTCTCCCACACCACCGTCACCTCCCCGTTCTCTTTTTCCTCGGATACCAGGTTCCCAACGGAGTTGTAGGTGAGGTAGTCCGGCCCGGTAATGCGAATCCGCGTGGTCATGGGGATGAGGGGACCGAAAAAGGGATCTAACTGCTCAAGATAATAGTCGGAGGGGTATTCCTTGGCGTCGCTCTCGTTGTCTTCGTCAACTCCGATGCGTTCCTGGTATCCGGGGACCGGAGCGAAGTCGGGTTCCAAGCTCGTAAGCACAATGGAGGAGGGGAGAATGAAAGCCCCGGCTTCACCCCCGTTTTTGGTGATCCCCCTGGGGAAGGTCCCTTGAACCTGAAACCCCACCCACAAGGAGTCTCCCGGCTCCAGTGGTTCGGCAGGTTCCACCACCCACAACCCGGCCCGGTCTTCCGGCTCGATGGGTTCTCCTCCCAAGGTCCAGCTGAGGCTGTCCCAGGTGAGGCCCTGAGTGAAGGGAATCCTCGCTACCGGCTCCTCCAGGTGATTGAAGATCAGGTATCGACCTGCAGTCCTGAACGCACGGTTTTCCGGATCCAACTCCAGATCCAGCTCCACTGCTACCACGACAGGCATCTCCACACCGGCCCAGGTCGCCACGTTCTTACGCCAGTAATCCTTGGCCGCTTTCTCCACGACATCTCCCTGGAACCCACGCTGGATCCCGACCCAGAGCGTCATCCCCAGGACCAAAGGAAGTAGAAGGAAGGGTGATAGGCGGAACGTCTGGAAAAGAAGCGGTTTAGGGCCGAGGCGGCTGAACAGTCCCACAGAGTCCCTGTCTTTTCGATGGAACCATTTCACGGCGAGTACGAAAAAGAGTAGGCCCAGGGATAACACGAAGAGGCGGTTCAGAAGGAGTCCTCGGCCATTCAACTCCAGGAACCCCATGTCCGTCCAGAGCACTGTCCCCTCGGCCCACCAGTTGGTGAGCCAACTCAGCTTCCCGGCGGATCCGCGGTTGCTGGTATAAAACAGGACGCTGAACCCCACTCCGTAAACGGCCCACTTGCTTCGGGTGGATCCCATTACGGCCATCAGGAAGGTGATCCATGCCAGGGTGGTGGGAATCACCAGGGAACCCCAAACCTGCACGAAGGGGCCGATACGGACCGGCACCGTACCCTGGACGAACAGGACGATGACGTCCCCCAGAAGAGAGGCCGTGAGGATCACGGCGACGATCCCCATCAGGGCCATGACCTTGGCCAGGAGAAAGGTCCCGGTTCCTACCGGAGTCGTGTAGGAGATGGAGGCCAGCCCCGTTACCCGGTCCCGCTCCAGCGTCTCGACAGCGTAGAAGAGGAGAAGGAGACATGAGTACCCGCTGAGCATCGCGGCCTGGGCCACAGCCATGTTTCCGGGGGTGAGAAGGATCGGCGCGTCGAAGGCACCCACAGCAAGGGGCCCCGTGGCCACCACAAAAAGGAGTATCAGGGGGGTGAAGAGATAGAGGCCGGGTGAGTGGATCAACTCCCGGAACTCCGAACGCAGAACCCGGCCGAACCCGATCCAGATCCCGGCCGGAGCCGAAACCGTGTCCACCGCCGCAAGAGACCGATCCGCCCCGTTCTCCCTACCAGCCCAGGCAGATTTCGCCTCCTCTCCCTCTTTCCCCTCCATCCTATGCCGCCCACCCGCTCGGCCCGGAACTAGAGCAACGGCTCCCAGGCCCAGCGCCAAGATCAATAGCCGGCTGGCAAGGAACCCACCGTCGTACACGATGGGCTCGAAGTTGTAAAACTGGACTCCTCGGTCGACCTCGAGATAGGTCTCCATCAGCCAACGAAGACCTGTGGGGTCCACAAGCATGAGGAGCCGGTTCACCTCCGGGCTCAACCAACTCGGGGACCAAGACCAGAAAAAACTGCAGCTGAGGGCAAACGCGACAGGAAAGAAGAAAACCAGGATTCCCCGTCGAGTGACCGCTCCGAGGGCAAAGGAGGTCCCGGCGATGAAGAGGGCTGGTGGCAGTCCCAGTATCAGGGCTGGCCTGAGGTAGTTCACCAGGGCAAAGGGACCCCGGTATTCTGCCATTTCGGCGTTAGGCACCACATGGTTGAAGAACGCGATCCCGGCCAGGAATGCCGCTAGCACCAGGAGGAAGCTGAGAAAGACCCCCAGGAATTTCCCCCACACATATTCGCCGGGACGAAGAGGCGTGGCCCGGAGCATCTCCGTCACCTTCCACTCTTCGTC
>JAUXEE010000159.1 GCA_030618065.1 Gemmatimonadota bacterium | reverse complement strand
TTTGACGGTGAGACTGCCACCCTCCACGAGAATTGGGTCGTTCTCGTGGTAGATGACCGGATCGTAGCCGTAGGACCCGAATCAGCCGTGAGATCTCCTGGCGGAGCTCGGGAGATGGATCTCCCGGGCCTCACCCTTCTCCCCGGTCTGATCGAGGGCCACGCCCATCTTCTCCTCCATCCTTATGACGAAACTTCCTGGACCGACCAGGTCCTCCTGGAATCGCTGGCGGAGCGAACCGCCCGAGGGGTGGTTCATGCCGAGCGGAGCCTGATGGCCGGGATCACCACACTCAGGGATCTGGGTACGGAGGGAGCCGGGTACGCAGATGTCGGCCTGAAAGCCGCCATCGAGAAGGGTGTGATCCCGGGCCCTCGACTCATCGTGACCACCAGGGCCATTGTGGCGACGGGGAGTTACAACCCGAAGGGAGCGCCCGAATGGAACTTCCCGAAGGGGGCCGAAGAAGCGGACGGATACGATGATCTGGTACGGGTCACCCGGGACCAGATCGGCCGTGGGGCCGATTGGGTGAAGGTCTACGCCGACTACCGATGGGGACCCGACGGCACTGCACAACCCACCTTCACGGAGGAAGAGCTCCGGACCGTGGTGGAGGTGGCCCAGAGCTCAGGTCGATGGGTGGTGGCTCATGCCACCACGGCTGAATCCATGCGTCGATCGGTGGAGGCCGGAATTCGGACCATCGAGCATGGGGACGGAGGAACCCGGGAGGTCTTTCGACTGATGGCAAGCCGGAACGTGGCCCTTTGCCCCACGCTGGGGGCAGGGGAGGCCTATGCCATGTACGGGGGATGGAGAAAGGGTCTGGACCCGGACCCGCCTCGGGTGGTCCGGAAGAAGGAGAGTTTCCGTTTGGCCCTCGAGGAGGGGGTGCCCATCTGCTTCGGCGGAGACGTGGGAGTGTTCGACCATGGGGACAACGTCTGGGAGCTGGAACTCATGGTGGAGTATGGGATGCCCACGGTTGATGCACTTCAGGCCGCCACCTCCGGGAACGCGAAGATCCTGGGATTGGACGACCATTTGGGGTTCATCCGAGAGGGCTACCTGGCCGATCTCATCGCTGTGGAGGGAGATCCTACCCAAGACATCTCGGCACTCCGAAAGGTGCGTTTCGTCATGAAGGGCGGGGTGATTTATAAGGAGTAGCGATTCGGGCCTAACCCTCCTTCACCGGCCCTCCGGCCCCAGGAGCCTTCCTCCGGTCGACTCGACTGGCCAGCCAATCGTAGGCCGGTCGAGGAAGGGCCCGAGCACTCCAGACCACTGCGGCCAGGGGCCAGGGAAACGCCAGGCTTTTCTTCCGCTTCCGAATGGCTCGGGCCATGAGATCTACCGCCGGTTCCAGATCCATGAGGAAAGGCATGGAGTGCTGGTTATGGTCCGTCATGGGGGTCTTCACGAACCCCGGCGTAATGACTGTCACGTCCACGCCGGATCCCCTGAGGTCGATTCGTAGGCTCTCGAAGAAGTTGGTCATGCCACCCTTGCTTGCCGAGTAGGCCGCCGACATGGGTAGGCCGGCGAAACCAGCGATACTGGACACGGCAACGATCTGTCCCTGACCCCGATTGAGCATGCCCTCGAGAACAGCTTCCGTGGCGTAGACGGCCCCAAGAAGATTGACGCGGATCACCCGCTCGATCTCCATGGTATCGAAAGCCTCCACACGGGTGTTGACACTCACTCCCGCGTTGGCCACCAGGAGATGGACTGGGCCCAGCTCCTCCTCACACCTCCGAATGGCGCCGGCCACCTGGTCCCGTTGGGAAACGTCGCAGGGAAAGATGCCCGCTGTCCCACCATGCTCCCGGATCTTTTCCGCCACCTCTTCCAGTTGGGCTTCCCGCCGGGCTGCCAACCCAACAGCATACCCCTCCTGCGCTAGCCGTATCGCAAGGCCCATCCCCAAGCCCGAGGACGCGCCCGTGATGAAACACACACGACGGTTTCCCATTCGGCGGTTCTCCTGAAAAAATTGAATCCCCTGCGGTCCATCCCCTTGGTCAACGGTCCAACAGCCGGGCCTCCCACCACTTCAGGTAGTCGACCGGCGAGACGTCAGGAGGCAATCCGCGCTGGCTCATCACCCGCCTGTGGGAAGGAAGATGCCGGTCAAGGTAGACCCTTGCCGCGACCCGCGGGTCCTCGGGTGTCTCACCCCGGTCTCCGGTGATCGCGATCCAACTGGCGAGGCGCTGGCGCATCCCCTCGAGCACCGACGTATGCCCCGGGCTCTCCGCCAGGTTGTGCATTTCTTGGGGATCGCTCCCGAGATCATACAGCTCCTCCGCCGGCCGGCTCGGAGCCAGGAATCGCGCCTGCTCCCGTGTGAGTTCTCCCCGGGCGTGGAGCACCTGCATCAGCGTGAGAACCGGGTACTGCCTGATCTTGTAAAGGTTGGACTGAGTGTAGGGCTGGTTGGGAAAGTAGTTCCGGATGTACTTGAATCGCCTGTCCCGTACGCAGCGGATCCGGTCGTAGGTCTCGTCGCACCGATCCCGTGCCGCGATTACGTAGTCCCTGGTCTCAGCACCCCGACCCAGGAAGAGCTGGCCCTGGAGCCCCGGGGGCGGCTCGATCCCGGCCATCGAGAGACTCGTCGGTCCGAAGTCGATAGCGCTAACGAATGCATCCGACACGGTCCCGGACTCACCACCGGGCTTCCGGACGATGAGGGGAACGTGGATACCACCGTCGTAAAGAAACTGCTTTCCCCTGACGTGGGCCCGGCCGTGGTCGCCGAAGAAGAACACCACCGTAGTGTCGGCGAGGCCGTCGTCTTCCAGCCGCTTGAGCACCCCGCCCACTTTCCGGTCGAGGACCTGGACAGACTCCAGGTAATCGGCCCAGTCCCTCCGCGCCAGTGGATGATCGGGATAGAAGGGCGGAAGGGTGACAGCATCCGGATCGATGGGGCGCTCCGGGTCTCTCGCGAACCCGCGGTGCGCCTCGTTGAAGTTGACCTGAGCGAAGAAGGGTTGTCCTGGCGACCGCTGCCTCCAATCGACGCCGTCGAATGGGCGATCCAGCGTGAAGTTCAGGTCTGTTTTTCCCGGTTTCCCCCAGTCATCCCCCGACGCGTTGCACGTGAAGTAGCCGGCATCCCTGAAGTAGTCGGTCAGCAGACGCGCCCCTCCCTGAATCGGCTCCTTGGGCGTCGTTCGGTGCTGGTGGGCACCGATGCTCGTCTGGTACATACCGGTCATGAATGCCGAGCGACTGGCGGAACAGACCGGGGCCGTGGCAAAGGCGTTCGTGAAGCGGACCCCTTCGGTGGCCAGCCGGTCTATGTTCGGCGTGTGAACCAGATCCTCTCCGTAACAGCCCAGGTCCGGGCTGAGGTCCTCGGCAATGAGCCAGAGGACATTGAGCCGGGGCCGGACGGACGCAACAAGGAGGCGAGCGTCAAGGTTCGCGCCGTAGACGACGCCGCCCGTACCGGCCGCGAGCGTAGCAATGAAACGCCGCCGGTTCATGCCGTCACCCTCGTCCATCACTTGGCCTCCTCTGTCCTGTGCACGTCGGCCCAGGGGCGGGCCTCGCGGCTCTCCTGAACCTGTCCCTGCTCACCCTGACCTGGCTTCCGTCGTTCTTGAAAAAGGGGATTCAGCTCGGTAGGGACCGGCGCACCCACCGAGATCCTCCAATCTCTTAGCAGCTGGTGGAGGTCATCGGCTTTGTCCGGCATCGAGCCCGACAGCTCTCTGCTCTCGCTGATATCATCAGCGAGGTTGTACAGCTCGATCCTGCCGTCCTCGAAGAACTCGATGAGCTTCCAGTCGCCCTGACGTACCGCCCCTGCCGGCGTCGTGCGCCAAGGTGTCGCCGCCCCTCCGGCGCCCTCCAGGTAGGCAGGAAAGTGCCAGAAGATGGCATCCCGGTTCAAGCGTGTCCCACCCCTCAGGAGCGGGACCAGGGTCTCCCCGTCGAGGAGCAGGCCCGCGGGCGGCACAACGCCGGCGAGGTCCAGGATGGTCGGGAAAAAGTCGACCATGGTCACGGGCACCGTGGAGCGACTGCCCGCCTCGATGGAGCCGGGCCAACGCACGGCCATCGGTTCCCGGATTCCTCCTTCGTAGAGCATGCCCTTGGCCCCGCGAAGGGGCTGCATGGACGTGACGGGGCCGTGACCGCCGTTGTCGGAAAAGAGCACGACGACGGTTTGCTCGTCGATACCCAGCTCGATCAGCGTGCCCAGGATTCGGCCGATGCCCTGGTCGACACTCTCGATCATCGCTGCATAGGCAGGGTTGTCCTGCCCGTTGGACGCCGGCTTATCCCGATATCGAGCCGCCATCTCTTCCTTTGCCTGGATGGGCGTATGAACCGCGTAGTGTGAGAGATAAAGGAAGAACGGACCCGCCTGGTTGGCCTCGATGAACCTCAAAGACTCGTCCGTCAGGCGATCCGTCAGATACTCGCCGACAGGGCCGTCCATGAGGTCCTTGTTCCCGTAGGGGCTGAAATAAGAGTCCGGATGGCCGGAGGCATTCCCAGCGACATTCATCTGGAATCCTTGGCTCAGCGGGTCATGGTCCGGCGCATCGCCAAGGTGCCACTTGCCAATCATCGCAGTCGCGTACCCTGCTTCGGCGAGGACTTCGGCGATCGTCACGTGTTCGGGCGCTAGAGTCGTGCGGTTCGGCGTGGGGACGATCCTGCGTTGTTCAGCCCTCCCCCGTTCGGAGCTGCCGACCGTGAAGACACCGTGGCGTGGCGTGTATTGCCCCGTCAGGAGCGAAGCCCGGGAGGGTGCGCAGTTGGGCGCCGCAGCGTACGCGTCCGAAAAAACCATCCCTTCCCGGGCGAGCCGGTCGATGTTGGATGTCCGGTAGTATTCACTGCCCATAAAGCCGACGTCCCTCCATCCGAGGTCGTCGACAAGGATGAAAATGACGTTCGGCCGCCTCCCTGCCCACCTGGCAGCGCCGCCACAGCCGGGCATGGCCAGGGCCGCCACGCCAAGGGTCGCTGTCTTCAAGAAGCTCCGTCGCGGAATTCTGGGAGGTTGGCCCTCATCCGATGCCATCCGCTTCCTACTCCTCACCGTCGGGTGCCGCGTTGTCTGGTGACGCATTCGCTATGGCGCGCAAGATACGCTGGCTTCCCAGCGAGAGGGAAGGTCGGATCTGGGGAAAGCGGTCCTCCACGAACCTCTCCGCAACTTGCAGGATTGCTAGGTCAGGAGGGGAAAGCTGAAGGAAATCAAAAGGAGCGGCACAAGGTCAAGACCTTGCACCGCTTCGACTTATCAATGCCGGAGGAGGGACTCGAACCCCCGACTCGCGGATTATGATTCCGCTGCTCTAACCAGCTGAGCTACTCCGGCTTAGGGATAAAAGGTCATGGGGCCCCTCGGGGGTGTCAAGAGGAGAATGGGGAGGATTCTCCCCATTTCTTCAGGGTCCCCTTCCCTTTCCGACCAATCGATCGGATCCACCCATCTTTCCGAGGCAACCGAGCGCTGATCCTGGCTTTCCCTGGGCCCCCCCTGCCCTTCCCGGCCAATCGATCCGACGCCAATCCTGTCTTCCGCTGGTCCCCCACCTCCCTTCCAAACCAATGAAGTGCGCACCAGGCCAACCAATCCATCGGGCGTTCC
>JAUXEE010000133.1 GCA_030618065.1 Gemmatimonadota bacterium | reverse complement strand
GAGGGCGACGTCAACGTGGTTCACGCCCCTTCGCTGCCCCCTGATCCAAAGAGGGGAAGGCCGGACGCTTGGAGGTCTCCGTCCAGCGCCTCTCCCTTCTTCACACCTCCGTCCAGAGACGCGCCGGCTTTCACACCAAGGAGAAGATTTAATCCCAGAATCCTCTCCTTGGTCAGGAGGCGATGAACCTCGATCTCCCTTTGAAAGACGGTCCAGACCCCTCTCCATCCCCACCGCCCCCGGGCACGCCTCAGAATTCCCACTTTCTCACCCAGGCCGAAAAGTTCGGCAAAATCCGGGAAGGGCTTCTTCACCTTGGAACGGAAAGCGGTGTCGGCGTCGATCCAGTCTTCGGTGTGGAGCTCACCCACGCCCGCATCCATGAGGATCCGGCGGAGTTCAACCGCCATGAGTGGCCGGGCTCCCAAGTGGTCCGACAAAACTTTCTTCCGAAGGTCATCCACCGGGGCTTGCCATACGAGCTGGACCAGAACCACGCACCCACCGGGCCTCGCCACCCTCACGAGCTCCCGGATCGCCTCACCCGGATCGACGTTGGCGGCCAGTCCCACTTCGCCTACCACAACGTCGAAGGTCTTATCCCGAAAGGGCAGATCCGCCGGAGAAGCACCTTGGAAGCTCGCGTCCTTCGCCAGGCCTGTTTCTCTGAAATGTGCCTCGGCTTGAGCGATGAAATGAGGATCCTCCTCCACCCCGGTCCCCTGGACTTCGTACTCACGGACGAAGTACTCCAGGGCAATCCCTTTCCCACACGCCACGTCGAGGAGCTCGAGCCCCGGCGAGAGGTTGGCGAGGAGAGCTATCTGGCGATAAAGATCCTCGCCCCCGGGGGGAAACAATCGCCGTGGGCTGAGACGAACCAGGTCCAACATGGAAGGGGACCGTGGGCCGGTCCCCTTTTCCAACTCCTGGTCCGGGAAGGAAGAGGGATTCAGAAGGGAACCTCCTCGGCGGCCTTGAGCTCCTCGAGGGCCTCAGCCAGGACGGACTCGTCCTCCTCCGACAACGGATTCACCACGGGAGGATCGGCTTCCCGGTGGGCCCGGAAACGTTGCAGAGCCAAAACCACAATGATAAGTCCCCCCAGGAGGGCCAGGGGCGGCATGAGCCAAGCCCAAAGACCGCTCCCCCGGGTCTGGGGAACGGCTCTGTATTTCTCTCCATAGGTCGCCAGCATCCAGTTCACGAGGCTATCGGCGGAAACTCCGCCCTGGGCCATCAGCTGCAGCGTGTCACGGAGCAGTTTAGCCTGAGGAGAGGGACACACCTCCAGCATCAACCCGGGACAGTAGGGAGATCGGAGCCGGTCGACGGCGGCGTCCCCCTCCGGATGTGCCTGAACAGGCTCATCGAGGCGAGGTGGTTCTTGGGCCTCCACCAAAATCGCTGGCAAGAAGAGAAAAACGAGGGCGACGGTGCTGATCCTCCTACGCTTCATATCCGACCTTCCCGCTGATCTGAAACAAAAGCCCGAGGTGGTCCCCAGCCGGTCCTGCACCCACAGGCGTGACACTTAATTTACCCCCTGCGAACAGAAAAGCGCCACGGGGGAAGCCTCAGGCGCCCGGTTCCCCCAACCCTGCCAAGGCCCTTAGAACCGAGACGGCGCCGGATCCCACTCGATCAGGTACGTAGCCGCCTTCCAAAAGGACCACCAAACGCCCTCTTGCCGTCTCATCGGCAAGGGCCATCACCTCTTTGGTGAACCCATGGAGGTCTTCCGGTTCAACCTCCTGCCCGCCCAGAGGATCGCCCTTGAGGACATCGAAACCTGAAGAGATGAAAACAAAATCCGGGTCAAAACGACTCCGCACCTCTCCAAGCGCCTCCAAGAATCGGTCCCGGTACGCCTCCCGGGGGGTCCCCGAGGGAAGGGTCACGTTCAGGGTCGTTCCGCTTCCAGACCCTCTGCCCCTTTCTTCCGGGTGTCCCGTCCCCGGGTAGTGGGGGGATTGATGGAGGGAGAGGTAGAAAACGCTGCCATCGTCATAGAAAACGTCCTGAGTGCCGTTCCCGTGGTGTACATCCCAATCCACGATGAGGACTCGCTGGCCGAGTCCCTGGTCCTGCACGTACCTGGCTCCCACCGCGACATGGTTGAACAGACAAAAACCCATGGCGCGCGAGGGGGTCGCGTGATGTCCGGGCGGCCGAGTTCCCACGAAGGCATTTCGGATCATGCCCTGAGCGATTCCGTCCACCGCGGTCAAAACGGCGCCGGCGCTCCCCATGGCTGCGTCCCAGGACGCACCGGAGACGAGGGTGTCGGAGTCCAGGGGAACAGACCGCTCTTCCTCCATGGCCCGGTCCACCACTTCCTGAACCCGGTCCAGGTGTTCCTGGGTGTGAACACGGAGGATTTCCTCTTCGGTGGCCGATCGTGGTTCCATCTGCACCACCCGATCGTGAAGGGCGAGCATGTCCTTGCTCACCGCAGAAGCCAGAGCCCTCATGCGCCCTTGATGCTCGGGATGACCCCACCCCGTGTCGTGAAGAGCAGCGGCAGGGTGAAGGAGGAACCCTGTGAGGGCCCGCCTGGGAGAAGAGTCGGACTCTGTCATCTGCCTGCCTCCCAAGGAGCCTGCCCGCGGAATGGGCGAACATCGGCGATGCGGTCCTGGATGGCCCGGACCCTGGGGATCCGGCTCCGGAGAGCGATGAGGGCATCGCAAGCGGCGTTGGCCGCCGACATGGTGGTGAGATAAGGGATCTTATGTGTGATGGCGGCTCGGCGCATGGCATAGTCGTCGTATTGAGATTTTTTTCCGAGGGGGGTGTTGATGAGAACACCCACCTCACCAGACACGATCCCGTCGACGATGTTGGGCCGTCCTTCCCCCACCTTGAAGATCCGGGTGCACCGGATCCCCAACCTGGACAGATAGGCATGGGTCCCCTTTGTGGCCAGGATCTCGAACCCCATATCGTGGAAGCGGCGGATAATCGGGGTGACGGTGACCTTGTCCCGATCGTTGACGCTCACCACCAGAGTGCCTCCCCTCAGGGGCACGGCGTTCCCCGACGACTTGGAGGCCTTGGCGAAGGCCATCCCGAAGGAGTCGGCGATCCCCATGACCTCCCCGGTGGAGCGCATTTCCGGGCCCAGAAGGGTATCCACTTCGAAGCGGTCGAAGGGGAAGACCGCCTCCTTCACCGCTACACCGGGCACCCGGGGCTCCGCCGGAACCCCCAGGTCGGCCAGTTTCTCACCGGCCATGACCCGGGCCGCCAAGCGAGCGAGGGGAACCCCGGTGGCCTTTCCGACGAAGGGAATCGTCCGGGAGGCCCTGGGGTTCACCTCCAGGACAAAGACCGTCCCACCCTGGATGGCGAACTGTATGTTCACCAGTCCCACCACCCCCAACTCCAGGGCGAACTTCCGGGTCATGTCCCGAATCACCTCCAACTCCTCCGCCCCCAGCAGATAGGGAGGAATAACGCACGCAGAATCCCCGGAGTGCACCCCTGCGTCCTCGATGTGCTGCATGATGCCCCCGATGACCACGTCGGTACCGTCGGAGAGGGCGTCCACATCGGCCTCAAAAGCGTCTTCCAGGAAGGAGTCGATGAGGACCGGGTGGTCCGAAGAGGCCCGAACGGCCCGCTCGAAATACCCCTCCAGGGAAGGCTCGTCGTACACGATTTCCATGGCCCGGCCCCCCAGGACGTAGCTGGGCCGGATCAGAACGGGATATCCGATGGCATTGGCAATTTCCGCCGCCTTCTCCTCGCTGGTCGCCACCCCGTTCTCAGGGACCTTCGCCCCCACGATCTCGCAGACCTCCGCGAACCGCTCTCGGTCTTCGGCCCGGTCGATGGCGTCCACAGAGGTGCCAAGGATCGGAGCCCCCAACTCCTCCAGGGATGCGGCGAGCTTCAAAGGGGTTTGGCCTCCGAGCTGAACCACCACGCCCTTGGGTTTCTCCAGATGGATGATCTCGAGGACGTCTTCCAGCGTTAGGGGCTCGAAGTAGAGCTTGTCACTGACGTCGAAGTCGGTGGAAACGGTCTCCGGGTTCGAGTTGATCATGATGGTCTCATACCCGGCGTCGTTCAGCCCCATGACGGCCTGGACGCAGCAGTAATCGAATTCGATGCCCTGACCGATTCGGTTCGGACCACTCCCCAGTATGATGATCTTCTCCCGGTCCGTGGGCTCCGATTCGTTTTCCGACTCGTAGGAGGAGTAATAGTAGGGGGTGGCCGCCGGAAACTCCCCGGCGCAGGTGTCCACCACGTTGTAGGTGGGGCGGATTCCGGCTTCCCAGCGCCTTTCCCGAACCTCCCCCTCCTCCTCGCCCCTCAGCTCCGCCAACTGAAGGTCACTGAAACCCTCCCGCTTCATGAGGCGGAGGGTCTCGGGAGTCACTTCATCCAGCTCCCGGTACCAGCCTTCCATCTCCACAATCTGCTGGAGCTGGTCCAGGAACCACGGATCGATGTAGGTGGTCTCGAAGAGATCGGCCATGGAAACCCCGGCCTCCATGGCCCGCTTCAACTGGAAGGGCCGCTCGGCCGTAGGCCTCCGAAGGGCTGCGAGCAGGCTCTCAATGTCATCTGCCTCCAATCCGTCGTCCTTCAGGCGTTCGCCGGTGACCCACCCGTGGCGGTCGATCTCCAGACCCCTGAATCCCTTCTGCCAGGCTGATCGGAAGGTCCGTCCGATGGCCATGGTCTCCCCCACGGCCTTCATCTGGACACCCAACACAGGGTCCACCTCCGGAAACTTCTCGAAGGCAAAACGGGGGAGCTTAACCACGACGTAGTCCAGGACCGGCTCGAAAGACGCGGGTGTGGTCTTGGTGATGTCGTTGGGGAGCTCGTCCAGGCGATAGCCCACTGCCAGTTTCGCTCCCACCCTGGCGATGGGAAAACCCGTGGCTTTGGAGGCCAGAGCCGAGGAGCGGGACACCCGGGGGTTCATCTCGACCACCAGCATCTCCCCATCCTCGGGGTTCACGGTGAACTGGATGTTGCATCCTCCCGCCTCCACACCGATCTCCCTGATGATGGCGATGGCGGCGTCTCGCATGTCCTGGTATTCGACGTCGGTGAGGGTCTGGGCCGGAGCCACCGTGATGGAGTCCCCGGTATGGACCCCCATGGGGTCGAAATTCTCGATGGCGCAGACGATAATGACGTTGTCCGCGCCGTCCCGGACCACCTCCAGCTCGTACTCCTTCCAGCCGATGAGACTCCGGTCGATGAGTACCTCGGTGATGGGAGAAGCGTCGAGACCCTTCCTGACCTGTAACTCGAACTCCGCCAGATTGTAGGCGATTCCTCCCCCGGTACCTCCCAGGGTGAAGGACGGGCGAATGATGGCGGGGTAGCCGATGTCCTCCACGATGGCCATGGCATCGTCCATGGATCGGGCGAACCCGCCGGGGGGCACCGCCAGGCCAATGCGATGCATGGCCTCCGTAAACTCCTCCCGGTTTTCGGCCATCTGAATTGATCGGGCGTTTGCACCGATCAGCTCCACACCATGCTCCTCCAGAAACCCCCGCCGATGAAGCTCCATGGCCAGGTTCAGGGCGGTCTGCCCTCCCATGGTAGGGAGAAGGGCATCAGGCTTTTCCGCCTGGATGACCCGCTCCACCCAGGAAGGTGTCAGAGGCTCGATATAGGTCCGATCCGCCAGCTCCGGATCGGTCATGATCGTAGCGGGATTGGAGTTCACCAGGATGACCCTGTATCCCTCTTCCTTCAGAGCCCGGACGGCCTGGGTGCCGGAGTAATCGAATTCGCAGGCCTGCCCGATGATGATGGGACCGGAGCCGAGGATGAGGATGGACTCGATATCTGTGCGTTTGGGCACGGTAGCCGTTCGGGTGGAGGTTTGGATTGAGGCCGTGCAAAGACGGCGAAAGGTGTCGGAACGTAGGAGGGGTTGGCAAGGAGGGGGAATCACACGGCGGGAATCACACGACGGTCTTGCGGGCCGGACCAAAGGGCAGGAGACTTCCCTGGAGACCGGTGGGAAGCAAATCTCAGGAGGGTACCGTGGATACGCAAAACATCTTGGGTGGAATGGTCGCCACTCTTCTTCTCCTTCTCCTGCCTGGATGCGTCCAGAAGAGCACTCACAACAGGACCTTGCAGGAACTCTCCTCAGCCAGAACCGACCAGGAGCAACTGGCGGAGGGCTTCCAACGGGGGCTGGCGCGCAGGGATGAGCGAGAGGCGCGGTTGAAGAATCAGCTG
>JAUXEE010000124.1 GCA_030618065.1 Gemmatimonadota bacterium | reverse complement strand
GGATGATCAGAGAACCGCGGAGCGGGACACTCCTGTAGGCCGTGAACTGGTCCAGCCGTGCCTCCAGTCCGTACCCGGCCAACTGCTCAACAAAGTATTCTGCCGCCCGCTCCTGGCCGGGCGTCCCGGAGATCCTGGACGGAGCATGCTGGTTGAGCCAATTCAGGTGGCCCCAGGCACGGTCCAGCGATATCCGGCTGATGATTTTGTTCAGCAAATTCAGACTCCACTAGCGGCATCGGGACACGTCACGGGTCCGTACACTGGCCCCAGGACACGGCTCACGGATAGGTGACGAGGATCTTGACCACGCTCTCCGACTCCCTCTCCAACAGATCGAAGCCACTCTCGATGTCCGAGAAGGAGACGCTATGGGTGATGAGGTCGGAAATGCCCGTGACCGCTCCCCGCCGGATGGCATCGAAATACCAACGGGCCAGCTTCCTCACCTCCCCTCGACCATCTGCCGTGATCAGCTCCAACTCTCCCAGGTGGAACTCGAGCCCGAACATGGGATGGGCCGGGTAGTCGCCTTTGAGTTGGGAGAGCACACAAACCCGCCCGTTCCGGCGCACGGAGGCCATGGCGTCGTGGAGGGCCTCGAAGGAGGAAGATGTTTCGAAGGCCACGTCGAAGAGGTCCGAACCGTACCGGTCCCTCAGGGTAGCTCCGACGTCACACGCCCCGGGGTCCAGCGCTTCGTCAGCCCCCGACTGCAACGCCAGCTTGCGGCGCATCTCGAAGGGGTCGGTGACGACGACACGGTTCGCTCCCGCGAGTCGGCACAGCTTCACCGCCATGAGCCCGATGAACCCCTGCCCGGTGATGAGGACGTCATCACCGATCTGGAGCCTGGACCGACGGATGCCGTGCAACGCAACGGTGGACAGGGAGTACGCCACCGCCTCCACGTCCGTGACCCCGTCGGGAACCGGGATCAGCCGGCCTTCAGGTAGGATGAACTCCTCAGCGTGCCCATAGTAAGCCACGACCCGCTGGCCCTCCGCCAGCGTCCTCACCTCGCTTCCCACAGCGGACACCTCGGCCACTTTTTCGTATCCCAGCAGCCTCGGGAACCGAGGGCGGGCGATTCGCCCCGGTTTGAATCCTGGATCCAACTGAGGATCGGTGCCGAAGTACCAGGCACCTTCCGTACCCGCGCTGATGGCGCCGAGGCGGGTCCGCACACGGACGTCCGCAGGGCCCACTTCCGGGAGGTGGTGGTCCTCGTAGCGGAGGTCGCCGGGACCGTGGAGCTTGAGAACCTGGCTCATAGCTTCCCTTACCCAGAGGAAAGAAGTTCGAGCATGGTAGCCCAGCCCTCACGGAACCCACAAGAGTAGCCACCAACTCTTTCCCACTATGCCTTCAAGCCGGAATAAACGGCGGATCCCCGTCTGTCATCAGACTCCCCGAACCCTTATTTTTGAGGGTTGATTTATACCGAAACCGACCTGAACGGGAGTTGATCGTGGCTTCTTCCAATATCGACCCTTTCGGCGCCCTCGCCGACCTTGACCTCGCTGAAGGCCCCACCTCCTACTACCGGCTTCCCCGGTTGGAGGAGGAGGGGATCGTGACCCTGGACCGCCTTCCCTTCTCCATCCGCATCCTCCTGGAGAACACTCTCCGACATGCAGGAAAGGGACTCGTGGGGGAAGACGATGTGAGAAGGGTGGCAGCCTGGAGCCCTACCAACGCCGGAGCCGCATTTCCCTTCATGCCCAGCCGGGTGGTCCTTCAGGACTTCACCGGCGTCCCGGCGGTGGTGGACCTGGCCTCCATGCGTTCCGCCCTCTCCGCCATGGGAGGGGATCCCAAAAGGATCAACCCAGTGGTCCCCGCAGACCTGGTCATCGATCACTCCGTCCAGGTGGACTATTACGGGACCCCCGAGGCGCTCAAGCTGAACGTGGAGAAGGAATTCGAGAGGAACCGTGAACGTTACGCCCTTCTCCGATGGGCTCAGGAGGCCTTCGAAGACTTCAGCGTCGTGCCTCCGGGAACGGGCATCGTCCACCAGGTGAACCTGGAGTACCTGGCCTCCGTGATTCATCGCAGGGACGAGGCGGGGCGGTTCCTGGCCTATCCGGACACCCTGGTGGGAACGGACTCCCACACCACCATGGTCAACGGCCTCGGCGTCGTGGGGTGGGGTGTGGGGGGGATCGAAGCGGAGGCGGTCCTGCTTGGACAACCCTACTACATGCTCCTGCCGGAGGTGGTCGGCGTCCGGCTCCTCGGAATCCTACCCGAAGGAGCCACTGCAACCGATCTCGTTTTGAGAGTCGTGGAGATGCTCCGGGAGCACGGGGTGGTAGGCCGATTCGTGGAGTACTACGGCCCTGGCCTCTCCAACCTCACCCTACCGGACCGGGCTACCCTGGCCAACATGGGACCCGAATACGGAGCCACAATCGGGTTTTTTCCTGTGGACGACGTGACCCTGAACTTCCTGGCGGGCACCGGGCGGAGCCCCGAGTTGGTGGAGAGAGTCGAACGGGTCAGCAAAGAGATGGGCCTTTTCCGGACCGAAGGGACGCCGGATCCCCAGTATACCTCCGTTCTGGAGCTGGATATTTCCACCATCGAGCCCAGCGTGGCCGGCCCCAAGAGGCCGCAGGACCGAATCCCTCTCACGAAGCTGAAGGCTTCCTTCGAGTCGGATCTTCCAAAGCTGGTGCCGACAGGCTTCTCCCTGGATGGCGGTGAGGGTGACGGAGGCGTCCCCGCGGCGGCAGGCACCCGGAGAAGCGTCCCGATCACTCTGGACGGGGAGACCACCTCGGTGGAGGATGGGAGCATCGTCATCGCCGCCATCACCTCCTGTACCAACACTTCGAACCCCTCCGTCATGGTCGGAGCGGGTCTCCTGGCGAAAAAAGCGGTGGAACGGGGCTTGGACGTAAAACCCTGGGTCAAGACGAGTCTGGCTCCGGGTTCGCAGGTCGTGACGGATTACCTGACGGCATCGGGACTCCTTCCCTACCTGGAGAAGCTGAAGTTCCAGGTCGTGGGTTATGGCTGCACGACCTGCATCGGGAACTCGGGACCCCTCCCGGCTCCCATACAGGACGCCGTGGTGGACAACGGCCTGGTGGTGACCGCCATCCTCAGCGGGAATCGGAACTTCGAGGCCCGGATCCACTCCAACGTGCGGGCGAACTATCTCGCCTCCCCCATTCTGGTCGTGGCCTTCGCCCTGGCGGGTCGTATCGATCTGGACATTTACAACGAGCCACTGACCCATGACCCCGACGGAAAACCGGTATTTTTGGCCGACATCTGGCCGTCCCCGGAAGAGATTCGGGAAACCATCGCCACCTCATTGAAGCCCGAGATGTTCGAGGAGCGGTACGGCAGCGTCTTCGATGGCGACGCCCAATGGCAAGCCCTCCCCATTCCCGAGGAAAGCAGCCTCTATGAATGGGATGCCGATTCCACCTACATCCAGGACCCTCCTTTCTTCCACGACATGAGCCTGGACGTCCCCCAGCTGGCGGACATCGAAGGGGCCAAGGTGCTGGTTCGCCTGGGTCATTCGGTGACCACCGACCACATCTCTCCAGCGGCTGCGATCCCCAAGGGCGAGCCGGCGGGACGGTACCTGCTGGAAAAGGGTGTGGAGCCTTACCAGTTCAACACCTTCGGATCCCGCAGGGGGAATCATGAGGTGATGATGCGTGGCACCTTTGGGAACGTCCGGGTCCGGAACCTCCTATTAGATGAGAAGGAGGGTGGTTACACCCTGAAACTCCCCGAGGAGGAGATCACCTCCATCTACCAGGCAGCCATGGCATACCAGGCCGAGGGAACCCCACTCCTGGTTCTGGCCGGAAAGGAATACGGAACCGGAAGCTCCCGGGATTGGGCGGCCAAAGGGACGGCCCTATTGGGGGTGAAGGCCGTATTGGCAGAGAGTTTCGAGCGGATTCACCGAAGCAATCTGGTGGGAATGGGGGTCCTTCCCCTCCAGTTCGTGGCCGGTGAATCGGCCGAGAGCCTGGGCCTGACGGGACGAGAGACATTCGATGTAGTAGGCATCAAGGACCGTCTGGAACCGGGCGGGAAGCTCACGGTTCGGGCCCATGGGAACGACGGGTCCGTCCAGGAATTCGACGTCGACATCCGCCTGGATTCCCGGGTGGAAATCGAGTACTACCAGAATGGTGGAATACTCCATACCGTCCTACGGAAAATGGCCACGGGCCAGATGTAACTCCCCGACCGGGTGGCCGGGTGGCCTCGGGGTCGCCAGCCTCCTGGCCGTGAGCCTCCTGTCCGCCAACCTCCTGGCAGGCTTCGCTCGGCCAGGAGCGGCCCAGACCGTCCAGGGACAGTTGATCGATGCGGGCACAGGCGCCCCGGTCGAGGGCTCCCTCGTCCTCCTCCTGAACGAGGCGGGCGAGGAGGTGGGTGGGTATCTCACCAACCAGGCCGGTCGATTCATCCTCCATGCTCCTGAACCGGGAATCTATACTCTCCAGTCTGAACGAATCGGTTACGAAACCACTACCTCCGATCCCTTTCATTTGGCTCGCGCCCAGAGATTCGGCCTTCGCATCGAAACAGCCCAGACCGCTATCGAGCTGGAGGGAATCCTGGTCGAAGGAGACCAACAATGTTTGGTTCGACCGGGCGAGGGGTTGCGATTGGCCGCTGTCTGGGAGGAAGCCCGAAAGGCTCTGACGGTCCAGGACTGGACCGAGCGGGACGGGTCGTATCGATTCCAGGTGACCAGGTACGAACGGGAGCTGGACATCCTGGCTCGGACGGTGCAATCGGAAACCCGGCAGGTCCTTTCGGGGGTCACCGGCGTTCCCATACGGAGCCTTCCGGCCGAAGAGCTCATGACCCAGGGTTTTGTCCGCCCCAGCGGGGATGGCGGGTACGATTACTACGGGCCAGACGCTTCGGTTCTCCTATCCGACCAGTTTCTGGATACCCATTGCTTCCACCTGACCATGGAGCTGGGTCGGCCCAATGAGGTGGGGCTGGCCTTCGAACCTGTCCGCCTTGGCGGTATCCCCGATATCGCAGGAACCCTCTGGCTGGACGCAGGGACCGCGAGGCTCCGGACTCTGGAGTACAGGTACACCTGGGCTCCCTGGGAAGAGGCTCGGGGCGCCGCCAGGGGACGGGTCGAATTCGAGAATCTCCCCTCGGGGGCTTGGATCATCCGGAAGTGGTGGATACGGATGCCGCAGGTCGGGATGGAAATGTCCATGGCCTTCATGCAAAGGCAGCCAGGGATCCGGTTGGTGGGGATACGAGAAGTGGGGGGGGGAATCACCCGCTTCACCTCACTGGATCAGGGCGACACCCCCGATGTTCCAAAAGGTGTTCTGGAGGGCCAGGTGTGGGACAGCACCCGGCAAGCTCCACTGGCCGGAGCTACCGTGTTCCTCTCCGGCACTCAGTATTCCGCCGAAACGGACGAAGGGGGAAGCTTCCTCATGTCCGACCTACCTGAAGGAGTCTTCACCGCGGCGTTCACCCATCCCAGGCTGGACTCCTTGAGTGCCATGCCCCTGGGCGTGGAGGTGAAGATCATCCCCGGGGAGTTCACGACTTTGATGCTGGGAATCCCAACCACTGCGGGCATTCTGGCTTCGAGCTGTTCCCAAGAGGAGTTGGCGGAGAGGACCAGCGTGGTGATCGGCTTCGTGCGGGAAGCCGAAACCGAAGCTCCGGTGGAGGAAGCCTCGGTCACGGTAACATGGAGCATCTTCGAACGACGAGGAGGCGGTACTTTTGTGGAGCACCGGCACGGACTCCAGACCACTTCGGACTCCACCGGCCGCTACTCCGCCTGCGGAGTCCCCCTCGACACTACTCTATTTATTCAGGCCACCTACCTCGGCCGGGAAACCGAGACCGTCCAGCTTCGGGCCAACCAGGACGGTTATACCGTGGTCCACCTCGTATTCCCCGGGTAGGTGCCGATCACTCCTCCCTCAGGCTGAGGGGGAGACCCAGCACCTCCTTCAAGATCACGGCCTTCCTGAGCTCTTCCGGCGACCCACTCCCGAAGAGCCCAGCCCTGACTCCCTCGCCTCCCCCAGCTTTCGGATCGGGAGTCGGAGTTCGGGTGATGGCCAACCGGGATTCAAAGTCTGAACGCTTGGATTCGTGGAGGGTCGCCTCGGCCCCGTGGGAGGCTGGAAAATCCCTCGGCCCTTCCTCCCGCAGCCTTTCCCCCCGCGGCTCTTCTTCCGTCGACACCAGAACGGGCTCCGCCTCTGACGGAGGCGGAGCCTCAGGCTCAGCCCGCCGGGGTTCTCCCCGGGCCACTCCCAGGATCTCCGCCCAGACGTCCCCCGGCATCATGACCTCAGGGGGTTCTCCAGATGGTTTTTCCTCCCCGTCGTCCTGCCCCGTAAGGGGAGACGCCTTGGTCGTACGGGAGGCGGCCGTGACCCGTTCCTGCCCCGCGGGTCGACCCGGCTGGGGGCGAGGCGAACCCGGCTGAAGACGAGTCGAACCCGGCGGCTTC
>JAUXEE010000034.1 GCA_030618065.1 Gemmatimonadota bacterium | reverse complement strand
CCTCCCCTTCACGAAGGAGGAGGCGAACCACCGTCTTCCCGTCCTCGTTCAGGATGGCGACGAGGGTGCCCTTCCATTCCGCGCGGGCCCTCGGGAGGAGCCGACGACCCTTGGCTACGGGCTGGACGATCTTCGCCACCGGGCCGGGGGGAAGGTCGGACGCGAACAGGGGAACTTTCGGGGCCACAGAGTCCTCGACCTGCCCGTCCTGAGCTATGACCACGACCCGAGCCTGCCTTCCCCTTTGGGAGGTGGTGAGTGTCAGCCCGGCCCTTAGAAGTCGCCAGTCGAAGGTGTCTCGGTAGGTCAGGAGCTCGCTGGATTCTTTCAGGACTTCCATGGGAAAATGCTCCCCCACTTCTCTGAGGAACTCGTTTGGAGCAAGCCCGGAACCCAGGATAAAGAGCGACACGTAGCCCGTCACTCCTTTTTTTTGGAGCTGAGGAGGAAGAAATCCCGTGCAAGGTGTCTAAATAAACAGTAGTTTATACTATACGAAAAAGCCACGACTTTCCCCGCGAAAAGAGCGCGCATGTTCGAAACAGCGGAACTTGGGCAGAGGGTTTCAAAAGGTGAATACAAGGAGCGGGAAACCCTTCTCCGGAAAGATCTCCTGGATGCCCAGTTCCGCCTTCAGAAGGCCAGTTTTCCTGTAATCGCCCTCTTCCACGGTGTGGACGGAGCGGGGAAAGGCGAGACGGTCAACATCCTCCACGAGTGGATGGACACTCGTCTCATCGCCACCAAAGCCTACGACACGCCCACCACCGAGGAAGCCCAACGCCCGCCCTTCTGGCGTTACTGGCGGGACCTCCCCCCAGCCGGGCGGACTGGGATCTTCCTGAAAGCTTGGTATTCCCATCCCCTTCTCGAGAGGGTGTACGGCGAGATCACCCAGGGCGAGTTCGATCATGCCCTTTCGAGGATCAAGGCGTTCGAGCGGACTCTGGCGGTGGACGGAGCCGTGATCCTCAAGTTCTGGCTACACCTGGGGAAGAGTCAGCAGAAGAAGGCCTTCCAGACGCTGGAATCGGATCCCACGCAGGCATGGAGAGTCACGAAGAGGGATTGGGAACACTGGAAGCGTTACGAGGACTTCGTCCCCGCCGCCGAGCACCTGATCATGCGGACCAGCACGGGGTTGGCTCCATGGGAGATCGTGGAGGGTTTCGACGCCCGGTTCCGGAATCTGGAGGTTGGTGCGGCCCTTCTGGAGGGAATCCGAAGGGGGCTGAAGGAGGAGGAACGACGGCTCCAGGACAGGGCCCAGAGCGTAGCTCCGGTGCAGGAGGGCCGGGAAGGTGAGGAGGGCCGGGAAGGTGATGGGGGAAGGGAAGGCGCGCAGGGAAGGGAAGAGGTCCAACTCCGAGCCCAGGGTGGGTCTCACGATGCGCCGGAAGTCGGCGTACGGAGTGCCGCGACCATCCTCTCGACCCTGGACATGAGTAAGAAACTGGAGAAGAAGGGCCATCTAAAGGAGCTGAATCGTCTCCACGGAAGACTCCATGACCTTCGCTGGACCGCCAGGAAAAGGGAGGTTCCGACGATCCTCCTCTTCGAGGGATGGGACGCGTCTGGGAAGGGCGGGGCCATTCGTCGAGTGGTCCGGGCTCTCGATGCCCGCTTCTATCAGGTGATTGCGGTGGCGGCTCCCACCGAAGAGGAGCGGGCCCATCACTATCTGTGGCGGTTCTGGCGTGATGTTCCCCGGGCGGGCCGTGTGACGATCTTCGATCGTAGCTGGTATGGGCGGGTCCTGGTGGAGCGGATCGAGGGATTCGCCACAGAACGGGAGTGGATGCGAGCCTACGCCGAAATCAACGATTTCGAATCGGAGCTCGTTGGACATGGCGGCGTGTTGAAGAAATTCTGGATTCACGTCACTCCCGAGGAACAGGAGCTCCGATTCAAGACTCGGGCAGAGGATCCCCTGAAGAGTTGGAAGCTTACCGAGGAGGATTGGAGAAATAGGGATCGGTGGGAGGCCTACGAACGGGCGGTGAACGACATGGTGGAACGGACCAGCACCCAGATGGCTCCTTGGATCCTCATCGAAGGGAACGACAAACGGCATGCCAGGGTCAGGGTGCTAACCGAGGTCTGCGCGGCCTTGGAAAAGGCTCTTTGATGAAAGAAATGGATCAAGAGAAGAGAGCGGAAGAGGATTCTCCTGCAGAGGAGGCTCCCGCGGAGGTCCCGAACGGGGTGGCGCCGGAGTCGATCAAAGAGGAGGAGGCCCAGACCCCTCCTGATCCCACTCCCCTTCCCGTGCCGAACCCCGATGGCGCCTTCGACCTCTGGACGTCCGACTGTTATCTGAACCGGGAAATCACCTGGCTGAACTTCAATTATCGGGTCCTCCACGAAGCACAGGACTCCCGGACCCCCCTCCTGGAGCGGGTGAAGTTCCTCTCTATCGTCGGGTCGAACCTCGACGAGTTTTTCATGAAGAGGATAGGTGGTCTGAAGCAGCAACTTGGGGCCAGGATGAGTCACCTCACCGTGGATGGCCGGACCCCACGGGAGCAGATCGACGAGAGCTATGAGACCGTCCGGGACCTCGAGGGCTTGCAGCAGGTGGTCTTCCAGGACGTTACCGAACTCCTGGGGCGGGAAGGGATCCTCCTGGCCACGTATGACGACCTGACGGATGAGGAACGAGAGGAGCTCCGAAGAGAATATCTCGAGAACATCTACCCCCTGGTGACCCCTCAAGGAACCGACCCGGCCCATCCTTTTCCCTTTATCTCGAACCTCTCTCTCAACCTTCTGGTCCGGATCCGATATGAGGCGGACATCTCTCCCTTCCTGGCCCGGGTGAAGGTACCCGTGGGCGCAGGAACTCCCCGTTTCCTATGGCTTCGAGATAGGCGGGCGGCCGTTCCTCTCGAGCTGGTGATGATGGAGAACCTGGATCTTCTCTTCCCGGGGATGGTGGTGGAGAGCTGCGAGCTTTTCCGGGTGACCCGAAATGCCAACGCGGAGATGGACGAAGAGACCGCCGACGACCTCCTTTCCGTCATCGAAACCGAGCTCAGAGAACGTCGGTTCGCACCCATCGTTCGGTTGGAGGTTCAAGAGGGCATGGGGTCGGCCCACCGGGGTATGTTGGCCGCCGAGCTGGGTCTGGACGAAGAGGCTGACGTTTTCGAGAAGAAAGGCTTGCTTTCCCCTCGGGATCTGATGGAGATCGCCGAGCTGGATGTGCCGGAGCTTCGGGACCCTCCTCATTCCCCGGTGGACAACTCAGAGCTGTCCCTGGCCTCGGAACGGTCCATTTTCCACGTCATTCGGGACCAGGGGAGCATCCTGGTCCATCATCCCTATGAGTCCTTCAAGACCTCGGTGGAGCGGCTCCTCATGGAGTCGGCCCGGGATCCCAAAGTTCGGGCCATCAAGATGACCTTTTACCGGACATCGGAGGACACCAAGGCCCTGGACTACCTGGTGGAGGCTGCAAAGAACGGAAAACAGGTGGCCGTGGTCATGGAGTTGAAGGCCCGCTTCGATGAAGAAGCGAACATCCGCTGGGCAAACCGGCTTAGCGAGGCCGGCGTTCACGTGACCTACGGCGTGGTGGGATTGAAGACTCACTGCAAGGTGATCTTGGTCGTACGTCAGGACTTCAACGGGATCCAGCGGTATGCCCATATCGGAACGGGTAACTACCATGCCGTCACGGCCCGCCTCTATTCGGACCTGGGGCTCATCACCAGCGATCCCGACATCGGCCACGACCTCACCGAGCTCTTCAACTACCTGACCACGGGCTTCAAGCCCAGGAGGAACTATCGGAAGATCCTCAAGGCGCCCAAGAGCATGAGAAAGGCCATCCTCGATCGAATCGAAGCGGCCATCGAAGCTCAATCCCCGGAATCCCCGAGTCTTCTCCAGTTCAAGATGAACGCATTGGAGGAGCCGCGTGTCGTGAGGGCCCTTTATGAGGCGTCGCAAGCCGGGGTGAAGGTGGATCTCATCATCCGAGATAGCTGCCGCCTCCGGCCTGGGGTTCCAGGCCTCTCGGAGAACATCCGCGTGGTTTCCATCGTAGGGCGGTTTCTGGAGCACTCCCGGATATTCTATTTCCGAATCGGCGACGGGGAGGAGTATTTCATCGGATCGGCGGATGCCATGAGGCGGAACCTGTCCAGCCGAATCGAGGTGTTGACACCTGTGGAGACTCCCGACCTCCGGGAGCGCCTGAGGTTTCTTCTGGATACCCAACTCGCGGATCGGCGGTCGGCGTGGGAGATGCGGCCGGATGGGAGCTATTATCAGTTGCGGCCCTCCTCGGACGACGAGGCGAAAGGGGCTCAGGAACAACTGATCCGTTGGACCGAGCGGAGGCACCGGCAGGCGGCAAAAGTACGAAAGAGGAAGCCGCGGGTGCTGGGGCCCCGAGACGGATCCCGGAAGGTGTGAACCTCTCCACATCCGGAGGCCAGAGTGACCGAAGGGTCTGAACTGCAACTTTTCCCCCTCTTGATGGGCCTTTTCGGAGGCCTGGCCCTCTTCCTTTATGGCATGGATCAGCTCTCCGAGTCCCTCAAGTCGGTGGCCGGTGGCCGGATGAAGGGGCTCCTTTCCCGCCTCACGACGAACCGTTTCACGGCTGCCTTTTCAGGTGCTCTGGTGACGGCCGTCATTCAGTCCTCGTCGATTACCACTGTCCTGGTGGTTGGCTTCATTTCGGCCGGTTTGATGACCATGGTCCAATCCGTGGGCGTCATTATGGGAGCCAACGTCGGCACCACGGTTACGGCCCAGATCGTCGCTTTCAAGGTGACGGAGTACGCTCTCCTCCTAGTGGCTGTGGGTTTCGCCGTCAGGTTCTTCTCCCGCCGGGAGCGTATGAGGCATCAGGGCATGATTGTCCTGGGCCTTGGGCTGATCTTCTTCGGGATGGGCGTGATGGGGGACGCCATGGATCCACTCCGCTCGTCCCCCCTTTTCATCGACCTCATGAAGGGGATGGAAGCTCCCTTTCTGGGGATCCTCATAGGGGCTCTCTTTACAGCTCTGATTCAGTCATCTTCGGCGACGACGGGTGTGGTCATCGTTCTCGCCGCCCAAGGGTTTATTACCCTTCCGGCGGGTATCGCCCTGGCCTTCGGGGCGAATGTGGGAACGTGTGTCACCGCACTTCTAGCCTCTGTCGGGAAGCCGAGGGAGGCTCGCCGAGCGGCAGCTGTCCATGTTCTCTTCAATGTCCTTGGAGTCATGATCTGGTTGCCCTTCATCGAGCAGTTGGCCGACCTGGTGGGTGTCCTCTCTCCCTCGGCGGAGCATTTGACGGGGCTCGACCGGCTCGCGGCCGAAACCCCCCGACAGATCGCCAACGCTCACACCCTCTTCAATGTGGCCAACACGGTTCTCTTCCTTCCCCTGGCGGGAGTTTTCGCCCGAACGGTGGAGCGATTGATTCCCGAACGACCCCTTCCGGATCATGCGGTGATCCGGCCACGGTATCTGGACATGGAGCTCATGCGGACTCCCTCCCTGGCGGTGGATCGTGCCCGTCTGGAGGTTCTCCACATGGGGGATCGGGTCAGGGTCATGATCACCCAGATTCTACCGGCCGTCTTCGATGGGGAAAATGAGGATATCCTCGAGGTCAAAGCCATGGACGAGGGGGTGGATCTTCTCCACGGGCGGATCGTCACCTACCTGGGCCGCCTCAGTCAGGAGAATCTGTCCGAGACAGTGTCCCAAGAGTTGCTGAGCATCATGGAAGCCGCCAATGACCTGGAGGCGATTGGCGACATCATCGAGACGAACCTGGTCGTTCAGGGATTGGAGCGGTTGGAAGAAGGGGTGACCGTCAGTCAGGTCACACAGGGGGTCCTCACGGATTTCCAAAGGATGATCCTTCGAGGCTTCGACCTTGCGCTCCAGGCCGTAAGCCAGCGGAGTCGGGAGGCGGCTGAGGCTGTTGTGGAGATGAAGGGGGAGGTGAATCAGATGGCAGAATCAGCCTCCCTCCATGAGGTTCGGCGCCTGGTGGCGGATGAGCCGCAGCGGCTGGCAGCCTATACCCTCGAGGTGGATGTACTCAAGAACCTGAAGCGGATTTACTACTTCTCGAAGAGGATGGCCCGGGGTGTGTTGGCGGGTGCCGACGCCCGGCAATAGTGCGTGAGAGAAGGAGGTCTCCTATAAATCCAGGTCAAAATCCTCCAACTGGCGCCTATGCCGACTCCGGGGCTCATCCCCTCCCCGGACCACTTGTTCCAGTTGCCCAAGCATGGTCTTGGACCCGGCCCGGCTGGCGCCGAAGAGTCCGTCCCCACTTCCGTCTCCCTTGGATAGAGCGCCATGGAGGTTGAGCCAGAGATCGATACGCTCACCCAGCCGAATGACCTTATAGAAGAGTCGTTTCCGTCGTCCCCCGAAAAAGAGATCCACCACCACCGCGACAAGGGAGAGTTGAATCATCACCAGGTCCTTGAAACCGTCCAGCCAGAGCTTCATCTGGAAAATGACGAAATCCCGAATGAGTACCGATCTTGTCGCCTGCATCGTGAGTTCCTTGTTCGATCCCCTTTTCCCCGACCTACCTCAACAAGGTATACGAAAGGGCGGGGGAGGTTGATTCAATGGCGCAGGAGACCCGACGGAACCATACTTGTTTAGACTCCCCTTCTTGGGACTACGGCGCTTTCGGCGCTTCGCTTTTACGGATACGAGGATGAGTGATCAATTTGAAAAGCCGTCTCCCCCCGAGACGATCCGGGAGCTGGACCCCGCCTCCTGGAATCCCCGGGAGATCCTGGGAGATGTCGAGCTGGTCCGACACATTCCACTCCGGGCTCTCTGGTTCTCCTTTGCCGCTCTCTCCATTCCCGTTTCCGCAGCGGTGTTCTTTCCGGCCTGGGCCGGAGCGGATACCGGCCTGCTCATGTGGCTTACGGCCCTGGTTCCCGCCTTTCTCCTGACCTACTACCGGGGATGGCCAGGAGCTTCCCTGGCCCTTGCCATGGGCATGGCTGCCCTGGCCCTGACCCAGGTGGCCCTTCTCCTGGCTGGGATTTCGGTGGGCAACTGGGCCCTTCTGAGTGGGATCGTCTTCGTTTATCTGGCCACGAGCCTGGGGATTGGATGGGTCGCCGAGCTCCTCCACGTGGAGCGACGACGGGCGGAGCGGTTGGCCCTCATGGACTCCCTCACCGGGATGCCCAACCGGCGCCACTCGGTGGTCTTTATCGAGGCCGCTTTCGCCGCGGCAAAAAGGGGCATCCCCTTTACCGTCGTCCTTTTTGACGTCGACGCCTTCAAGGCCTTCAACGACTCCCGGGGGCACCTGGAGGGAGATGAAGCCCTCAAGAGGGTCGCCGAAGTTCTGATCGGATCGACCAGGAGGATGAACCTGACGGCTCGATGGGGGGGGGAAGAATTCCTGAGCATGCTTTCCGACACCCCCGTGGAGGGCGGCCGGATCTTCGCCGAGCGTGTTCTTTCGGAGATTCACCAGGTCTTTCCGGACGGGTCTGTCACGCTGAGTGCGGGAGTCGCCCGGTATACCGATGTCATGGATACCCCCACCCGGCTCCTGACCGCCGCCGACCAGGCAATGTATTCGGCCAAGGCCGCCGGGGGTGACTGCGTGCGGGTCGCCGCGGAAGCACCCAGGAGTAAAGAGGCGGTATAGCCTTTATGGTCTCCGACCTGGCTCCAGGGAGAGGCACGGGGGACGAGCGGAGCTCGGGATCGGCGGATACGGTGGGGGGATTCGGGCTCCGAGATGTCCTGGCGGGGGTTGGCGTAGCGTTGGTCCTCATCCCCCAGTCACTGGCTTATGCGGAGCTGGCCGGCCTTCCTGCTTATCGGGGCCTCTACGCGGCCGCTGTTGCCCCCATGGCGGCCGCTTTTTTCGCTTCCTCCCCCTGGCTCCAGACAGGGCCGGTGGCCCTTACCTCTCTTCTGACCCTTGGCGCTCTTCTTCCCCTGGCTGCAGCCGGGTCTCAAGAATTCGTGGCTTCGGCGGCCCTCCTGGCCCTGGTAGTCGGCGGAGTGAGATTATTGGTGGGCCTTTTCCGGCTGGGGTGGGTGGCTTATCTCCTTTCCCAACCAGTCCTGATGGGATTTACTTCGGCAGCGGCGCTCCTGATCATCGGCTCACAGCTCCCCGGAGCTCTCGGTGTCGATCCGGCGTTGGACGGAGTGGGCCAGAGGGCTCTTTGGACCCTCCTTCATCCAGGTGCATGGGAACCCTCGGCAGTTGGCCTGAGCGTAATCACCGCTCTTCTCATGTTTGGAAGTCGCCGGGTTCACCCGGCCGTTCCAGGCGTCCTTCTGGCCTCACTCCTGGGTTTGGGATTCTCCGTCTTCACCGGATACACGGGGCCGCGTGTGGGATACGTGCCGGTGGGTATCTCCTTCCTGTCGTACTCTCTGCCATGGGCTCTTCTTCCTCGGCTCGTCCTCCCGGGGGTTGTCATCGCCATGGTAGGCTTCGCCGAGGCTGCTTCAGTCTCTCAAACCTATGCGGCGAAAGAAAGAAGGTCCTGGGATCCGGATCGAGAATTCGTGAGCCAGGGAGTCGCCAATCTCGCTTCGGGTATGGTGGGTGGCTTCCCCGTGGGAGGTTCCTTCTCCAGAACCAGCCTGAACCACCTGGCAGGGGCTCGAACACGCTGGTCCGGATTCGTAGCCGGAGCGGCGGTCCTTCTCTTCCTGCCCTTCGCATCTGTGTTGGCCCCGCTTCCGAAGGCCGTCCTTGCCGCTGTGGTCATCTCAGCCGTCTCGAAGTTGGTTCGTTTTCGGCCCCTGTTGGAGTACTGGAGGCTCGCCAGGCTCCAGGCTCTCATCGGATGGTCGGCTTTCGTGATGACTCTGGCCTTCGCTCCCCACGTGGAAGACGCGGTGATCCTATCTGTCGCTTTGGCGATCGGGTTGCATCTCTGGCGAGAGATGACACCGGGACACTCGGTCAGGTACGAGGGCGATGCCGTTCACCTGAAGCTTCGGGGGGTCCTCTGGTTCGGTTCAGCGCCGATCCTGGAGAAGGCTCTGCTGAAATCCTTGAGTGAAACGAGGGAGGCAAACCGGGTCGTGGTCGACCTCGGCGGCCTGGGCCGAATCGACATCACGGGAGCTTTGATCCTGAAACAGGTGAGGGAGAATGTGGAAAAGGCCGGATTGACATTCGAACTCTCGGATGTCCCATCCCATGCCCATCGGGTGGTGAGCCAGGTCCTGGGGTGGCGTCCGGAGTAGTCCGGGCCGCCCCCAGGCCTTACGAGGTTACGGCCCCCTTTTCCGATCAGGCTTCTAGATTTTTCGGCATTGGTTGAGCATCCGAGCCTGGATTTTTCGCGGGTCATCCAGGATCTCGTAGAAATCGTCGAGATATTTCAGGGTGTCCTTTAGCCGGTCCTCGTCCAAACCCTCCTGATTTCTCCAGAGTTCGTAGACCCCTTCCTTCTTCAGCCGGAATTCCTCGTAGACTGCCTCGTAATCTTCAGGCTGCCTGTTTATCTGTTCGGGGCAGAAGCCTCGGAAAAGACGATCCCTGACGGAGCGGATGGCGAGAGAGGCATCGGGGCGGGCGTAACGCGTGTCGATGATTCCTGATACGTCGAAATCGTAGGGAATGGTCGAATAGGTGCTCGGAGGCTTTTGGAAGAGCTCCATGTTGTGCATCTCTACTCCGGACCAGTCTGTGTTGCCGATCATGTACTGAAACACGTCGACCAGAATGGCGTGATCTCGCTCCAGGAGCGTCGGGGGCAACTGCCGACCGATTTCCCAATCCACTTTCCACCCTTCATTCCGGGTGGCCATGATGTCATCGTCCTCGATGAGGAAACCGTATCGGGTGAATGTGTCATCCTCGCCGGAGCTGTCGGTGTAGGTCACCTTGGCGAGACGAACCTGGAAGCTCAGGGGCGTGAAGAGATTGAACATGCGGTAGACCAGGTATTCAGCAAGGACATATTGCTCCCAGTAGTCCTGGCCAAGCTTACAGGCCCCCACGAGCTTCAGTTTGTCCTGACCTTCGAAGAGTGTACCTTCCACGGGCTTCTTTTTCACGTTGATACGAAGCGGGGGAAAGTCGCAGTTCCGGCGAGCGAGACGGAAGTTTCCCCTGGTCTGGATCTGGATTTCCTGTACCTTGGCCGACCCGCCGGCGTTGGTCCACCGCATCACGGCGGGGCGCTCTTTTGAGTCCTCGTCCTTTCGATCTTCGCGCCTCATGGCGTGGAAATCCGCCTCGAGAGTCAGTTCCAGAATCTCCTGAGAGGCGAAGAGAGGGGCGGATTCGGCCGCTTGGATTTCTTCGGGGGTCGGTGCCTCCCTCTCCTGAGCACAGGCGGGCCCGAAGGCCCAGGAAAGAGCACAACAGAGGAAAGCAGGCATGTACGCAGGTCTCAACCGACTCATCGGAACTTCTCCGTCCAGTGGATGTTTCAGATCGAAGCGGGGTATAGGGCAAAACTACGCCAGAGGGATTTTGTGGTCCAGCTTTTTCTGTTGCGGATTTGGATTCTGAATCCAGGATTAGGCCGAGAATGAAAAAAATGTCAAAAAGAGTACCATGGCCCGGGGCTGGTCTCACCGCCCTCCTCCTCCTTGTGGCAGGCGCCACGGTGGCGGCGGTATCAGATGGGGATTCCCCTCCCTCTCTCGACCAGACCGAGGGTCCGCCGACTCTGGTGGTCTTCCTCATCGTAGATCAGTTGAGGGGCGACATGCTGGCCCGGTACTCCTCAGTTTTCTCCGGTGGAATCAAGAGACTTCTGGAGGAAGGTCTCAACTTCACCAATGCCCTTCACGATCACGCTCAAACAGAAACTTCCCCCGGGCATGCCACTCTTTCCACCGGAGTTTACCCTGCCCGGGCGGGGATCCCCTCCAACGCCTGGCGGGAAGGAGAGGGTGGAAACCTCCATCCGGTCTACAATGTGGTGGACCCGAATGAGGGGTTGGTAGGTATCCCAGGCGTGCCCGGCTCCTCGCCAGGCGTCCTCCGGAGGACAGGCTTGGCGGACTGGATCGTGGAAGCCGAGCCCGATTCCAAAGTAGTTTCGATATCCGCAAAAGACAGGGCCGCTGTCCTCATGGCGGGTAAGAGCAAGGGGGAGGTGTACTGGTTCGATTCCCAAACGGGGCGCTTCGTTACCTCCACCTTTTATCGCTCCAGGAATCCCTCCTGGCTGCGTCGGTTCAATGAGAAGGGGATGGAGAAGTTCCTGGCCGATTCGGTTTGGCTGAGCACGGTGCCTCCGGAGGCCGCTTTCCTCAGCGCACCCGACACAGCGGACTTTGAGGGAGACGGGGTACACACCCACTTTCCCCATCGCTACTCCCAGGAGTTCTTCGATCCGGCGCCGGAGGATTTCTTCTTCTGGTTCGAGACCACCCCCATGCTGGATCGGGCGACGCTGGACGTCGCTCTGCTGGCCATGGAGGAAGAGGAGCTCGGGCAGAAGGAAGGGAGAACGGATTTTTTGTCCATCTCCTTTTCCCAGGTGGACCGGGTGGGACATGAATATGGTCCCCTGAGCCGTGAACAAATGGACAACCTTCTCCGGCTGGACAGGCTCCTCGGCGAACTCTTCTCAGTCCTGGATGAGG
>JAUXEE010000233.1 GCA_030618065.1 Gemmatimonadota bacterium | reverse complement strand
TCGGGAGCGGTCCTGACATCCCATGGAGTATCAGGGAGGAGTTCAAGCACTTCACCGAACTCACCATGGGCTCGCCTTGCATAATGGGCGACGTCACCTACGAATCCCTGCCGCCGAAGTACAGGCCTCTTCCTGGCCGAGAGAACATCGTGCTCACCCTGAATCCGGACTATGACCCGGAGGGGGTGACCCTATTCAGAGACTTCGACAGGGCGATGGACTATACCTCCGGCCTGAAAGCGGCACGGGCCTTCATTTGCGGAGGCGCCAGCATCTATCGGCTGGGCATGGGCATCGCCGACACGCTCGAGCTTACGCGACTGGACCGGGACTATGAAGGCGACTCGACCTTCCCGGAGGTCGACCCGGAAATCTGGAGCTTGGAGGGCGCAGAGAAGGCATCCGGCGTGGACCGCAAGTCCGGCGAAACCATGACCTTCGAGTATCAGACCTGGCGCAGGAGAGTGTCGGGCTGAGAGGCGGAGGGGGCCCGGCCCTTACGCTACACGGCGGAGCGGGCTCCCAGCTTTTGCGTTACAGGAGGACTCCCCGGTTTTTCATCGCCTTGGCATACAGGTAAAGCAGAAGGGCGAACAGGAAGATCAGGGCGGTGAAAACCAAGGAGAATGGGTCACCCATGTGCTCGAGCCCGTTGGACAGGCCGAAGTTGTAGATGATCGTCACGACCATGGACAGGAAAGAGGCGAGGAAGACCCCGGCGGCCAGCTTCTTCCTCAGCAACAAGAGCACGGCGCCGAGAACGCCACCCCAGACCGCCATGGCCCAGAAGGCCACGACTCACGCCGGAGTCCCGTCATTCCAGCAGGAGGGCGCCAGATGCGAAGTGCGCCTTTCTCTGAAGACAGGCTAGATTCGAGACGTACTTGGAGCAGGCGGGGACGTGGGGTTCCCGCCCGTCCTTTGAAAGGGTACGTCCGGCCATGTACTCCACCTGCATGTTCTGCAACCACTCTCTGAGTGAAAACCAGATCGTGGAGCACTTCCCCGTCGGCCGGCGCCTGGCTTTCGATTCCAGCAAAGGTCGACTTTGGGTGGTGTGTAGGAGATGCGAGCGTTGGAACCTCTCCCCCATCGAAGAGCGTTGGGAAGCCATCGAGGATTGTGAGCGCCTCTACCATGGGACCCGAACACGGGCCTCCTCGGAGAACATCGGCCTCGCTCGGCATAGGGAAGGGACGGAGCTGGTTCGTATCGGCGTCCCACTCCGACCTGAGTTCGCCGCCTGGCGATACGGGGACCAATTCGGCCGCCGGAGGAAAAAAACCGTCATGGTCGGGGTTGGCATCGGGGCAGTCGTCGGCACCGTCGCCATCGTCGGTGTGGCCACCGGAGTCCTCTCAGGGGTCGTCTTCGCCCAAACCGGGAACTTCGTGAACGTCTTTCGGAACGCCCGGACCTTGGTGCGACTCAAGGATGAGGACGGGAAGGTCCTCAAACTGAAAGCCCCGGACCTGGAAAAGGCCAAGATCCTCTCGGCCGGGGGAGACGACGACTGGGTCATTGAGATCAAGAGAGGCAAGTTGGACCGACGGTGGGAGGGAACCGAAGCCGTCGGGGTCGCCAACCGGATCATCACGGGCATCAACCGGTCTGGGGCAGGAAAAGGCGTCGTCCAGGAGGCGGTCAAGGAAATCGAGAACGCAGGCCATCCCATGGAGTTCCTCCGGAGGGTCTCCCTCGAGCGGTCCGGTGAGGAAGGCAACGTCTGGACCACGCCTGTTGGGCGGCCGCCGTGGAAAGAGAAACACATGGGCATCGTCCACAAACTCCCCCGGCCCACCCGTCTCGCATTAGAGATGGCCCTTCACGAGGAGCAGGAAAGACGGGCTCTCCAGGGGGAGCTGAAAACCCTCGAGGCGGTGTGGAAACACGCCGAAGAAATCGCAGCCATCTCCGACAACCTCCTTCTCCCGGAAGGAGCCGAGGAGTTCCTGGAGGAACACCGGGAGGAGCAAGAGCTGGAAACCCCCTCCTGATTCCTGTACACTCCAATCCGATAAACTCGATTAACGCAACCTGAATCAAGGGTTTACGAGACGCGTGCGCCTTCTCAAGAGACTCCAATCGATTCGTCCGGGCCTCCCTGTGTTGTCCGTTGTCATGGGCCTGGCGGGGCTTGGCCTGCCACCGGCTGTCAGCACCCAAGAGTCGGCTGTCAGCGCCCAGGAAGAGGACGACCCGAATCCGAACAGCACCGCCCGGCTGATTTCCGAAATGTCCAGCATCCAGCCCGGGACTCCCTTCACCGTGGCGGTTCGGTTCGAACTGGACCCTGGATGGCATAACTACTGGGTGAACCCGGGGGATTCGGGCCTGCCCACGACCGTCGAGTGGACTCTGCCCGAGGGGTTCGAGGCGGGGAACATCCAGTGGCCGATTCCAGAACGGATCATCGCCTATCCGTTGGTGGACTACGGCTACTCCGAGGAAGTCTCACTCCTGGTTGAAATCACGCCACCACCCAAGCTGGATGCCGGCACGTCCATAGCCATCGACGCGTTTGTGGATTGGCTCATTTGCGAGACCCTCTGCCTCCCGGCCTATGCCGAGTTGTCGGTAGCGATTCCCGTCGCCGGCGGCATGTCTGAAGCCGACCCTCAGTGGGCTGATCTCTTTCGTGAAACCCGGGCCCGTCTCCCGAAGGTGGTGGATGGATGGTCTGTGGAGGCAGAGCTCACAGACTCCGGATACCGCCTCTCCGTGGAATCCTCCGGTGATCGCCTTTCTCCTCCGGACGCGGTGTACTTCTACGCTTCAGGGGGGGATGTCCTGGATCACGCTGCTCCTCAGGAAGTCGTCGTAGAGTCAGGCAGGCTCACTCTGGAGCTGGCGGGCTCCGCCTATGCCAGGCAACCGTCCCCGCTGTTGGAGGGCGTGCTCCTGGCGGAGGAAGACGGAAGCTGGGACGCCGATGGGGCCGTCTCCGGTCTCCGGATCGAGGTGTCCGTTGCGGGAATTCCGACAGCCCAAGAATCCGAAGGCGGGGCTCCGGCCGGAGCCGATGCCTCCGCACCCCTGGAGCAAGCCCAGGGGTTCACCCTGGCCCTGGCCCTTGTCTTCGCTTTCTTCGGGGGAATCCTCCTCAACCTGATGCCGTGCGTCTTCCCGATTCTCTCCCTGAAGATCCTGGGAGCGGCCAGCCAAGGGGGTGAAGATCGGGCTCGGATTCGGAACCAAGGGATGATGTTCGCCTTAGGGGTGGTTCTGGCCTTCCTGGCCTTGGGGGGGCTCCTCATCGTCCTTCGGGCGGGGGGCACACAACTGGGCTGGGGGTTCCAGCTCCAGTCTCCAGCCTTCGTGGCTCTCATGGCTGCCCTGCTCTTCGCCATAGGGCTGAATCTCATGGGCGTTTTCGAGGTGGGAGCCGCTCTCACCCGGGTGGGGGGCCGTGTAGGTGAGCCCAGCGGTTATGGAGAATCGCTGGCCTCCGGGATCCTCGCCACCGTCATCGCGACACCCTGTACCGCACCCTTCATGGGAGCCGCTTTGGGCTTCGCCCTCACTCGGTCGATTCCCGAAACCCTTCTGATCTTCGGGGTCCTGGGTGTCGGAATGGCCCTTCCCTATCTGACCCTCTCTCTGGCGCCGGGATTCATGGAACGACTTCCCCGCCCCGGCCCATGGATGGAGACCCTCAAGCAGATCCTGGCCTTCCCCATGTTCGCCACGGTCATCTGGCTGGTCTGGGTCTTCGGACAGCAGACCGGAGTGGGCGGAGCCTCCTACCTCCTTTCTGCCCTACTCCTGGTCACGGCTGCCGGTTGGATGGTGGGCCGGTGGTTCAGAACCGACCTCCGAAGTGGTGTCGTAGCCCGGGTGGTCTCCCTCGGGATGTTGGCAGGAGCAGTGGCTCTGGTTGCAGGGGGAAGTGCTCAGGAGGCGCCCCTCCTGCCCGTGGGAGAAGGGTGGCTGCCCTTCGCCCAGGAAGAGGTGGACAGAACCCTGGCTCAGGGAAGGCCCGCCTTTGTGGATTTCACCGCAGCATGGTGCCTCACATGCCAGGTGAACGAACGGCTTGTCCTTTCCACCGAAAGCGTGCAGGGGGCCTTCAGGGAACGGAATGTGGCGCTCTTCAAAGCGGACTGGACCCGTCATGATCCTGAGATCACCGCGGCCCTGGAGGCCCTCGGCCGGAGTGGGGTCCCGGTCTACGCCCTCTATCGAGGAAGTTCGGGAGCGACCCCCCATCTCCTCCCGGCTATCCTCACGGAGCAGATCGTGTTGGACGCTCTGGAGGAGGTTCTTTCACGCTGAGGCTTCCATCCGTATTTTCCGTCGGAAACTCATAATGATCCAACTCAAGGGCATAGATTCCATACTGGAAGGACCCTCCATGAGAGCTCTCAGCGCCCTCCTCTTCCTCTGCGTCATCGCTCTTCCG
>JAUXEE010000062.1 GCA_030618065.1 Gemmatimonadota bacterium | reverse complement strand
GACTCCCTTTGGGGTACGACGAATTGCAGCGGCATCAACGCCCAGGGGGAGATCTGTGGGGTCACGACCACCAGCGGCCTCGCCTGGAAGATCCCGGGGCGGGTAGGGGACTCTCCCATCCTGGGTGCCGGGTTGTATGTGGATGGAGGAGTGGGTGCCGCTGGATCAACAGGGCGGGGAGAGGCGAACCTCTACAACCTCACCTCCTTTCTGATCGTCGAGTTCATGCGGCAGGGGATGCATCCGAAGGACGCCGGGATGGAGGCCCTGCGCCGTATCAGGGCCAACACGGTGGAGGAACGGCTGTTGAACACCCAGGGAGAGCCGAACTTCGACATCAGGTTCTTCATCCTGAACAAGCGGGGGGAGTACGCGGGGGTGGCCATGTACGGAGCGCGGGAGAACGAGTACGCGCTTTGTACGGAGAATGGCTCGGAAGTCCGGGCCCTGGAGGGACTTCTGGAGGGCTCCCCGGACGCCTGAGAGCGGGACGGGAAGCCATTTTCCTGGGGCTTCCGTCCCTACCGGGCCGGTCTCAGGCGGATGGTTCGGACAACCCGGGGACCCGAGTCCGGGAATGGGATCTCGAGAATGGACTTTCCCCTTTCTCCAAGCCTCGTAATTCGGCCGCCCTCCGTTTCCACAGCTTCCCCCCGGAGGAAGACGGTCTCTTCCTTTCCACCCTCCCCCTCAACCGTGAGGAGCCAGACCTCCCCTTCCCGGGTGAAGTCCAGGACCCTGGGCCCGCGGCTGGAGCTCCCCACCGCCAGCTCCTCGTCAACGCCCCGGTAGACCTCCTGCCCCCCGTCCCACTCGAACCTCAGCCGAACGGAACTTCTCTCTGACAGGGTGAAGGTGAGCTGGTGCCGTATGTCGTGGCGACCGGCCTCCTGACGACCCTGCCCCCCTTCCGGATTCCCCTCCATGACGATGTTTTGGGCTCCCAGGGGGATGCCCTGAATGTACGTCAGCTCCACCTCGGGACCCTGGCTCTCCATCTCCACCTCCACGACCTCTCCATCCCGCTGGTACCTCAGGTGGATCCGAGTCTCCCCCACCCGGAGGTTCTCCACGCTGAAGCCGTCCCACTCGGGGTGAGGTTGGGGTGCCAAAAGCGCTCGGCCCTGGGGGGCGTTCGGGTCCCAACCCAGAAGGCCCCTGGTCAGGGGAGTAACCATCATGGAGGAGGCGAAGAACTGGTGTGGCACCGTGGCGTCCAGGGTTTGGTAGAATGCCCCGGAGAGGTTCTCCGGATGCCGCCCTGGGCTCCAATCGTCATGAAGAGCCCAGAGTGCGTGGAGAAGGGGGTATCCTGCCCAGGGTCTTCGGTATCGGTATTGGCCCCAAGCCACGAAGCCCGTCATGAAGGGCCACACCATTCCATTGTTGTAGTGAAGTGGATCGTAGAGCTCGCTCTCCGTGGAAAGGAGACGAGCTCCCCAACTGGACGAGATGGCGTCCCGGGAGAGGTTTGTGAGGGTGCCCTCCGCTTCGTCATCGTCCAGGAGACCGAAGGCGAGGGCGGTGCTCGGCCAGGCCGTCAGGTTGTTGTTGGTATCCCCTCCTTGAAGGATGCCGAAGGCGTGGTATCCCTCCTCGGGCCTCCAGTACCTGCGGTTCAACGTCTCCTTGGCATGGGAAGAGAGAGCTTCGGCTTCCGAGGCGAGAGAGGTGGAGCCCAAAGCCCCGGCCATCTCCGCCGTGCCCTGGAGGGCGGCGATCCAGACCGCGGCGAGGTAAATGTCCTGATGGATCCCTTCCCCCAGCCCCCCGACTTCGATGGCTCCCAACCCTCCAGTGGTGTTCTCGATGATCCCGTCCCCGTCCGTTTCTACCGTCAGGCACCACCGATAGGCTCTCTCGAAGGCCGGCCAGAGCTCCCGGAGGAGGGCCTCGTCGCCGCTGGCCCGCCAGTAGTGCCAGAGGGCCAGCATCCAGTAGGGAGTGGTGTCGGCGTGGTAGTAGGCATAGGGGAAGTCCTCGAACCAGGGAATTCGCCCTGCGGCCTGGCTGATCTCGTGGGGAATTTTCCCGTCTTCCCGCTGGTATCGAGCCAAGAAACGGAGAGCCTCAGCTACTCCCTCCCACTGGCCGGTAGCGTCCATGGCCAGTGTGTTGATGGCCGCGTCCCCTCCGAAAAACCACCCGAAGCCGGGTCGGAGGCTGGTTCCGGAGGGCCCCCAACCCGCCACAAACCCGCACCCCAGATCCGGGTTGCAGACTCTCTGCTCTGCCAGGTTGATCTTGGCCCACTCCAGGACGCTCGAAGGCCTGGCCCGATCCGAAGAGCCATCCGAAGCCGGGCCGGAGGCTGGTTCCGGAGGGCCCCCACCTCGCCATTCAGCTTCGAAATGAAGGGTGCCCCCACTGATTTCGGTGGCCCATGTCATGATTTCCTGGGGTAGGGTCGTAGCCCTCTCCAGGAGTTCCCGGTAGGTGGCCATGACCTTTTCCCGGGGGGCGATGGCTCCAACGATACCGATGGGGATGAGCTCATCCCTGGCCCGCCCCGGTTCCACCGGGATGACGAAGACGGAGGGAGCTTCCGCCAGCCGATGGGCAGGGTGTGCGGAGGCTTCCTGCGCCCAGGGGGAACCGATGACGGCGTTCCGCTCACGCAGGCTTTCGGAGAGTATGAAGGCGCGGTTCCCCTGGTCCCAGAAGAGATGTTGGCCCCCGAACCCGCCGGGCCAGGCGTACTGGAGGACCGGCTGGAACTCCACGTGGATGTCGAGTTCCACCACCGCGTCTACTTCGAGAAGGATCAGGATCCCAGGAAGGTCCTGGGGGGCCAGAACATGTTGGCGGACCGCGAAAGCTTCATGATTGTAGTCCACGATCACATGACCCGGCGCCACCTCCACCCCGGTCGCCACCCGGTTTCCAGGGATAGGCTCGGCGTATTGAGGGATGGAAAAACTCAACCGGATGTCTCGGGCCACCTTCAGGGGATGGGCCCAGACTTCTCCCTCCCCTGTCTCGAATCCCAACCAGGCGGCTTCGGGCCCCACAACACCCAGGTATTCGCCAGGCCGGGCCGGGCCCGTCAAGCGGAGCTGGGAGAGGGGCCCCATGTCGACCCGGGGCACGCGGATCTCAGAGATGTCGGAAACCTCAGGATCGGTTTGGGCATGGGCGGGGCTGAGCCAGCATGGACAGGCGGCTTGGATAAGGGCCGCGAACAGTGTGAAGGCCAGAACCGAAGGCCGGGCGGAGATGGGATAACCTGACTCCATGATCCCTCCCAGGAGATTCCGGGGTCGCCGGTGTGGGGAAGCTGCCCTAATTTGCCCCGCCGCCTCGGATCTGGCTACCGAAGAGAAGGGATCCGGCGGTGGCTGGCCCCGTTGGGGCGGTAGGCCAGGAATGAATCGAACCAATCTCGGACTGGACGGTATCTTGAAGTACGAGCCATTTCACTGGATGACACTTCGCAACCCACTTGTGCAGAGCATCCTCAGGTCAAGGACGAACTCATGACCCCCTGGGTCCTCCGCCTTCTCGTCGCGAATGTTGCAGTTTTCCTCCTGACGACATCCCAGCTTCTGGATTGGCGCTATGTGGCCCTTATTCCTGGGGCCATCTTGATTCAGCCCTGGGGAATCTTCACCTATATGTTCGTCCACGGCGGTTTCTGGCATCTGGCCTTCAACATGATCGGGCTCTATTTCTTCGGACCCCGGCTGGAGACGCAGCTTGGCGGGAAGTTCTTCCTCCGTCTCTACCTTCTGAGTGGGCTTGGGGGGGCGGCATTTTCCTTTCTTTTCGCCCGTCACGGCGCAGTGGTCGGTGCCTCCGGCGCCGTCTTCGGCGTGCTTCTCGGTTTCGCCTACTTCTGGCCGAGGGAGCGGATCTACATCTGGGGAGTGCTTCCTGTGGAAGCGCGGTGGTTGGTCGGTGCTCTCGCCGCCATGTCCCTCTACAGTGGCATCTCGGGTACCGGGTCCGGCGTGGCCCATTTCGCCCACCTGGGGGGATTCGCGGCGGGGTATGCCTACCTCCGGTGGAGGAAGAGAAAGTACCACCAGCAGTGGAAGCCCATGGCCACTCCCAAGAGCCAGCTCGCCAAAGCCGCTCGGCGGAGCAGTGACGGCGGATCTCTCCGGCGGTGGGAGTCCATTCGTATAGAGGAGCTCCACGAGTTGAATCGGGAGGAGGTCGGGCGCCTTCTCGCCAAGGCCAAGGAGTCTGGCGTTCCGTCGTTGACCCTAGAGGAGAGGGCCATGCTGGACCGATTCGCTACGCCCGACTGACCGTCGGCGGCCCTTTTGCGATCCCCCGGTTTCGCTTACAAGGGCTTGTAGTTCGCCAGGGCTGCTCCGAGGAACCCCAGGAGAGGGAGGAGGAAGAGAAGCATCCGGGCGAAGGCTCTCTTCCGATAGGGTAGGGCCACCAGACCGCCGAGGAGGACCCAGAGAATCAGCTTGGCCCAGATCCACCCGGGGAAGAGCCCACTGGCCTCCACATTGATTCTTGCCAGGAGGCCGAACCCTCCCACGAGAGCCAGGAGTGCCCCCAAGCCGTGGAGGGCTAAGAGAGTCCTAAAGCTAGTGTTCTCCTCCTTGATCTGCCCGGCGGCAGCGTGGCCCGCCATGCCGGCCAGAGCTACCATCAGGGCGAATATGCCCAGGAGATGGATGAGCTTATACGTCGCGTAGGACATCACTTGGTTCTCTCCTTGTCCCGTGAGGGGCCTCGAAACGCAGCCGGTGCCATTGTGGCTACCCGTTGGGCTGGTTAGCGTGCCCTCCCATGAAAAGCCTCTTGAGTTGGTTGATTCCGGGTGGCTTCGTCCTTGCCCTTGCCCTTGCCCTCGCCCTGGGGTTCGGGCCTGAAGGCCTGCTGGAGAAGGTGGGGGGTGGGTATCCCTGGCTTCTGTTCATCGCCGTGGCTCTCCTCGCCGGCTTTTTCCATCGAAGCCGCGTGGTCCTCATCGTCCTTGGCCTCTGCGGGCTCCATGTGGTGTTCTCCCAAGGGGTCGGCGGCTTCACGGGATTCTTCCTGGGGGGTGGCCTTTTGGCGCTCTCCATGGGCCTGCTGGCCCTCTCCCAGGACCGGAGTGTGTTTTCCACCGCCGGACTCTACCAGTTGGCGGCCTTCTTGGTGGTATTCTCCTTCGGATGGCTCTTCATCGTCGTGGCCCCCGGGGATATGGCTTCCTTTCTCGCCCTCATGCCTCTTCCGGCCAGGGTGACCGTCTGGTCAGGCCTGCCGCAGCCCGTCTTCCTGGCATTCGCCTTCTCCGTGCCTACGGCCCTGACCGTGGCGGTGCTGCGAGATGGCCCGGTGGAAAGGGCAGGATTCTGGAGCCTCCTCATGGTGGCTTTCGCCCTCTACTTCTCCACCGACCCCGGATCAGTGGGTGTTTTCCTGATGGGAGCGGCTCTGACGGTGGGCCTTTCGGTGGTGGAGACCTCCTACGCCATGGCCTACAAAGATGATCTCACCGGCCTTCCCGCACGGCGGGCACTCATGAGGGATCTGGAGGGGATCGGCGGGACGTACTCTCTGGCTATGGTGGACGTGGACCACTTCAAGAAATTCAATGACCGGTACGGTCACGACGTCGGGGACCAGGTCCTTCGGATGGTGGCGGCCCGGTTGGCCAAAGCTCCGGGAGGAGGGCGGGCGTACCGGTATGGTGGAGAGGAGTTCACCATTCTCTTCCCAGGAAAGCCTCTCAAGGAAGCCCTTCCACATCTGAAGGAGGCCCGGAGATCTGTTGAAGACGCGGCGTTCACCCTCAGGAGTTGGCGCCGCCCCAGGAAGAAACCTGTGGACCCCGGGGCTTGGCGGGGAAGGGAGAAAGAGAAAACGAAGCGTCTGTCGGTTACGGTCAGCATCGGCGTCGCGGACTCCGCCGGGAACGACCCTTCCCCGGAGGCGGTTCTGAGGAGGGCGGACCAAGCCCTCTACCGGGCAAAGAAGGCCGGAAGGAACCGGGTGGCCAAGTAGGCCAGGTGGGCGCCCCCGTCAGCTCCTGGCCCGTCTCACCGGAACTGGCGCGTGGCTTTCTCCAGTTTTCACCAGGATCCAACGGAATGCAGGGGGTCCGATGAGCTGGTTCACGGCGATCATGGCAATGATGATTGCGGCCACCTGGTCTCCCCAGACGGGGAAATTGTCCCTGACCAGGCTGGCGATCCCCAGGGTGACTCCGGCTTGGGCCATGAACCCCATCCAGGCGAATCGCTGGATGACCGGGGGATCACTCACGATTCTGGCCCCGAGGAAGGTGCTCATCCACAGCGCAACCCCCCGGGTAAGGATGATGGCGGTAGCGATCACCCAGGCGGTCCGAAGGATCGTGATGTCCAGGTCGGCCCCGGCGACAGCGAAGAAAAGGGCATAGACGGGAAGGGAGTTCGCTTCCAGTGCATGGAGAAGGCGTCGTCCCTGACGCGAGAAATTTTGGACGAAGAAGCCGGCGGCCATGGCGATGAGGATGTATTCGAGATGGAGCCGCTCCCCCAGGTAGACCGCCATGAACGCCACACCCAGGACGAAGAGGATGCGGTAGGCTCGAATACGTTTGAGGTAAAGGGTCACCAACCAACCCAGCGCCACCCCCATAGCCAGAGAGCCCAGGATTCCCAGGAGGATCCGCCAAACGGCGTCGAGGCTGAATCCGCCGGTGGGATCCACGATGGCCGCCGAGAAGGGTATGAGGATGGCGATGAGGATGAGGATGATGACGTCCTTGAGAACCGTGACGCCCAGAACCGTGTCGGTGAGAATCCCCCGGGCTTTTTCTTCCGTGATGACGGCAATGGTGGTGGCAGGGGAATTGGCGACGGCGACCAGGCCGAAGAGGAGCGCCACCGCCAGGACCACATTGGGTGACTCACCGCGAAGGAAGTCGATGGCGCCCCGTGCCAGGAAAACCGATGCCGCCACCAGGGTGAACATGAACACGATCTGGAAGGTGGTGATGACGCCGATGCTCCGGATCCGTTCCCGAAGGGTGCCAATTCGGAGCTCGCCCCCTGCAGAGAGGGCGATGAGGGCCAGCGCAACCCCGTTCACAAACCGTAGTTCTTCCACCACATCGCCGGGAAGGATCCCGAGAACGTGGGGGCCCACGACGATTCCGATCACCAGGTACCCGGTGATCTGAGGGAGGGCGACTGCGCGGGCCGCCCGCCCAGCCAGATAGGAGGAGAGGAGGAGAAATCCGAGGAAGAGTGTGGCGGAGCCATGACTCGTCCCAGGGGCCGGTAGGAAGCCCAAGACGTGGGTGATGCCGATGAAGGCGATCAATGTGAAGAAACGGGCCATGATCCCGGGCGCTTGTTGGTGAGGCTTTTCAGGACCAGAGTAACGCCGGAGTGTCCGCCTGAAAAATGAAGTCCCGCGGTCGGGAAGGCGGGAGCGGGGTCCCTCCGCTTGGGAGGGCCCCCGCCGAGTATCGGGGTAGGTTTTGCGGTCGGCCTACTTCAAACACCGACCTGGGGAAAGGGAAGCCAGGTCTGGATCGGCTGGATGACCTGACTCCCGAGGATCTATGTCGAACCCCGGTTCACCCTGTGAAGGGTTCTCGAGGGCCTAGGATTCTCCTTGGTCATTCTCCTCCTCAGGACTTCAAACCTCCTCCCCCACTGTCGGCAACGAATCATGGGAGTTGAGGGTGGGGTCCCGATGAAGATGGAAGTAGCAGTTGCGGCCTACGGTTTGCCGAAGCAGGCAGCGATCTCTGAAGTGTATCCCACACCGAAGACAGATGCCCTCCCGCGTCCGCCCTTCCTTGACCATTCGAGTGGAAAGCTCGTCCAGGAACTCGGCAGTCTCTTCAAGTCGGTCCACCGGAAGGGATCCAAAGACTTCTTTAAGAACCTGGTTGGTCGCCGCCTCGTACTGGGCCAGAAGAGTGCGGCCTTCCGGGGTGAGGGACAGCTCCACGGCCCTTCTATCGGAAACGGCTTCGGCCCGGCGGACGAGTCCGCGGCGGACCAGGCGATCGACGGCTTTGCTGGCGGCCGCGTTGCTCACGGCAAGAAACTCGGCAACGTCCCCAATGCGGCGGGCGTTGGTTCTAGCCACAAGCTTCAATACCCGAAGCTGGGAAGGAGTCACCCTGTTGTTCGTGGTTTCCTTCAACTCCTCTTCCATCCACTCGTCGATGGTGGTGGAGAGGATCCGGACGCTACCCAAGAAATCGTTGATGCTTCCCACAGTGCTTCCCCTTGCCGCCGAGTGGAAATTCCCCGGAGCGGCGAGCCGCTCCACATTAACGGTCATGAATATTATCACCGTTAAGTAAATCGGCAACACCCAATTTCATTTCGCAACTATCGCAAACTCCATGCCCGGTTCCGCCGGGGGTTGTGGAAGG
>JAUXEE010000297.1 GCA_030618065.1 Gemmatimonadota bacterium | reverse complement strand
TTTCCAGTGCGAACGCATACCGGTCCATGGTTTCGTCGTGAGAGGACGAGCCGTTACGGGCTGCCCGAAGGATTATCTTGCTGAACTGGGCCACGAACCCCTCCCATGCTTCATCCTTCGCATCTTGGCTGGACGCCTTCAAGAGCTCGGTCAGCCGTGAGGGGAGGGTCTTGGTCATGGGTAGCGATCAAGCCAGCTCGTGGACCGGGTCTCGGTTCCGGGGACAGGCGGAACATAGGTCGGGGTGGGGCTTACTCGCTACCGTGCCCCCTGTCATCCGTAGCCACGGGACAATCGCTTTTGTAGTTTTCTGACCCTCTGACACTCAAGTGATGGAAGACCATGACTCTACGTCTACGTTTCGCCCCGTCTCCCACGGGCTACCTCCACGTAGGAGGAGCCCGAACCGCCCTTTTCAACTGGCTTTTGGCCAAGAAAGAAAGGGGCGTACTGGTTCTTCGCATCGAGGACACGGACCGGGAGCGCTCCAGCGAGGAGCACACTCAGGCCATCTTGCACGGCATGGAGTGGCTGGGCGTAACCTGGGACGAGGGCCCCTTCTTCCAGAGTCAGGGGTTGGAACGGCACAAGGCCGCCGCCATCTCCCTCCTGGAATTGGGCCAGGCGTACCGAGATTTCTCCACACCGGAGGAGGCTGCCCGAGATCGGAAAGAGGAGGTCGAGACGGGGAGGCGCACGCGGCGCGCCCGGGAAAGGGCCGATGCCATGTCCCAGGAGGAGGTGGCGGCTCGGATCGACGCCGGTGACACCTTCGCCATCCGGTTCCGGGTCCCCGACGGGGAGACGGCCTGGAAGGACAGCGTCCACGGCGAATCCCGCTTCAGGAACGAGGAGATCGACGACCTGGTGATTCTCCGTAGCAATGGCACCCCCACCTACAACCTGGCCGTGGTCTCCGACGATGCCGAGATGGGCATCACGCTGGTTCTAAGGGGGGACGATCACATCTCCAACACGCCCAAGCAGATCCTTCTTCATGAGGCTCTCGGGAATCCGGTGCCCTCCTTTGCCCATGTGCCCCTCATCCTGGGCCCCGACGGGAAGCGTCTCTCCAAGCGCCACGGCGCCACCGCGGTAGGGGACTATGAGAAGGAGGGGATCCTGCCGGAGGCCATGTCCAACTTCCTGGCCCTTCTGGGCTGGTCTCCTGGCGACGACCGGGAGGTGTTCAGCCGGGAGGGGTTGGTGGAGGCCTTCTCTCTCGAAAGAGTCCTGAAGAAGAGTTCTGTCTTCGATTTCAAGAAACTTCAGGGGCTGAATGGGCAACATCTCGCCCAAACCCCCACGGAGGAGCTTCTGGAGCCCGTAAAGCGACGTCTGTCGGAAAGGGGGCTCCTTACCGGGGACCCGCACCAGACGGCCGTATCGCTTCCCTTCCTGGTGGATCTTCTGAAGGTCCGGGCCAGGACCGTGGAAGACCTCCTCGACCAGGCGGAGCCCTACTTCCGCGACGAATTGGACTACGATCCGAAAGCCGTGAAGAAGCAGTGGTCCAAAGATCCTGAAGGCACGGCGGATCGGCTGGAACGTCTCCAGGAAAGCCTTGCCGATGTGCCCTGGGATCAGGAGTCTCTCGAAGAGGTGTCCCGGGGCCTGGCGGAAGAGATGGAGATCGGCGCCGGGAAGCTTTTTCAGCCCCTGAGGCTGGCCCTTACGGGTTCGTCGGCGAGCCCGGGAATCTTCGATGTGCTGGTTCTCCTGGGGCGGGAGCGGTCGCTGGAGCGCGTCGAAAGAGCCGTAAACATATTGCGCTCCGGAACGCTCCCAATGGAGTAGGCGAAGAAAAGTCTTTCTTGACACTGCCGAATGGGGCACATTAGGATAGCAATCCGTCCGTAGTTTCACTCTGTTTCTTGGCCCTTTTTTTGGGGCGAGACATTCAGGCATTGGAGATCTGGGTGCTCCCGAATCTGACGGAACTCGAAGATAAGATCCTGGGCTATATGGTGTCCTATCTCCGCTCGAACACCTATCAGCCTTCGATTCGTGAGATAGGAGAACGGTTCGGGATCAAGAGCACCAAGACGGTCTCGGAGCACCTCCAAGCCCTTGCGGATAAAGGATTTCTGGAGCGTGACCCCTCTCGCTCCAGGGGCGTGAAGATTCTAGGGATGGATCTGGATGCCCAGGGCGTATCGGTGGCATGCTTCCCCCGGCTCCCCGAGGACGGAAGAGGGCCCCGGGCCGACCGGGCGGAGAGCTTCTTCACCCTGGACCGGCGCCTGGCCGGCGACAAGGGCGCGTATTTCGTCCAGGCTCGGGCTGAAGAGCTGGCGCCGCTGGGCTGCGTCGAAGGGGACTACATCCTGGTGGAGCCTTCCACCGTGGCTGAGCTGGCCGACGGAGCCATCGTGGCGGCCAAGGTGGAGGGGCGAGCCGCGTATTATCGGTTCTCCCGGAATGGCCGGACCATCCAACTGCGCCCCCTCACGGGCAGAGGGGCCGCCACCGAGGTGGACGATCCCGGCTCCATGGTGCTGCTGGGCAGAATTACCGGCATGTATCGGCGCATGGATCACCTCCCGGTCGCCGTAACCGCCATCGCACACTGACCCCAATCCAGACAGACGATTCCCTTTGGATGGCGCGGGCCCTTGAACAGGCCCGTCTTGCGTCCGTCCGGGGCGAAGTGCCGGTAGGGGCGGTGTTGGTCAGGGACGGAGCCCTCCTGGCCGAGGGGCACAACCTCACCGTCACCACCTCCGATCCCACCGCCCACGCCGAAGTGGTGGCTATCCGGAAGGGGGCGGCCCGCCAGGGTGACTGGCGCCTGGAGGGGACCACCCTCTACTGCACCCTGGAACCCTGCGCCCTTTGCTGCGGCGCCCTGGTTCTCGCCCGGGTGCCCCGGGTGGTGTATGGTGCACCGGACCCGAAGGCGGGAATGGCAGGGACGCTGGGAAACCTCCTCCAGGATCCCCGGCTGAACCACCGGGCGGAGGTCACCTCCGGAGTCCTGGCTCAGACTTCTTCCACACTTCTGCAGGGGTTCTTCAAGGCCCGACGATGAACCAACGATGAACCAACGATGAACCAACGATGAACCGACGATGAACCGACGCCTTTCGACCGCACTCTTGGCCCTCGTCCTCGGCCTTTCCCCTCTCCTTTCGGCCTGTTCCATGGTGGTGGAGCCCTCCACCCCGGCCCCGACTCCGCCGACTCCGCGGCCCGGCCGGGAGGCCACGCCCAGGGTCACACAACCGAAGCGGCCATCGGGGCCCATGGTCACCGGATACCGTGCCGTCCCGGTCCCTGACCAGCTTCGAGCCCTCTGGGTCGTTCGGACCACCCTCACCCACCCCGACTCCATCCGGGCCATGGTGGACCGGGCGGCCGG
>JAUXEE010000109.1 GCA_030618065.1 Gemmatimonadota bacterium | reverse complement strand
GCGCTGGGTATGTCCCCCTTTGGCCCCTCACGCGGCGCGAGCAACTCGGGCAGGGCACGGCTGGGAGTTGGACGGAACTCATCGAGACAGAGCCGGCCCAATGGCCCGAACTGCTAGTACTACTGTGTCATAAAAAGCTTGACGGGTGGGGATGGGGATGAGATGATGGGGCATGACAAGCGATGCGACGGAGCGTGGGCGGTTCGACAGCTATGTCCTCCGGTTAACCAAGGTACTTGGCCATGCGGACCGGGCGTGGCCGTTGCGGGCCTACCTGACGGGACTGCTACTGGGAGGAAAGCGCAAAAGCGTTGAGCCCATGGCGGCGAAGATCGACCCACGCCACGTGAGCCGGACGCATCAGGCCATGCATCATTTCGTGGCCAACTCCCCGTGGGAGGAGCGGGCCCTGCTGGCCGTGGCTCGGGACTATGCGCTGGCCGAGTTGGAGCGTCATGCGCCGGTAGGGGCCTGGCTGGTGGACGACACGGGGATTCCGAAGAAGGGGACGCACTCGGTGGGGGTGGCCTGGCAGTACTGCGGGGTGCTGGGCAAGCGGGCGAACTGCCAGGTAGCGGTGGCGGTGTCGCTGGCGAACCGGACGATGAGTGTGCCGGCGGCGTGGCGCCTGTATCTGCCCAAGGCATGGGCAGGGGATCGGAAGCGGCGAGTCCGTGCTGGCATTTCCCAGGAGGTGGCGTTTCAGGAGAAGTGGCGCATCGCCTTGGAGGAGATCGACGCGTTGCTGGAGGACGATCTTCCGCCGGCTCCGGTGGTGGCCGATGCTGGCTACGGAGACACGACGGCCTTCCGGGAGGGTCTCACGGAGCGGGGCTTCTCCTACGTGGTGGGGATCAAGGGGGAGACGACCGTATGGCCCCCGGGCGAGCAGCCTCTTCCGCCACCGGAGTGGACTGGGAAGGGACGCCCTCCCACCCGCATGCGACGGAAGAAGGGACACAAGCCGGTTTCGGTTCGGAAGCTGGCGGCGGAGTTGGCATCAGGGTTGAGGAACTACCCCAGCGCCTGGCAAGACGTGCGGTGGCGGGAAGGCACCAAGGGCACCATGGAGTCGCGGTTCGCAGCGCTTCGGGTACGGCCAGCGCACCGCGACGAGCTTCGCCACACGCCCCGGCCCGAGGAGTGGCTCCTCATGGAATGGCCAACGCAGGAGGCTGAGGCCACAAAGTACTGGCTTTCCACGGTGCCCGAAGGGGTGGAGCTGGCCGAGATGGTGGCGTTGGCCAAGATCCGGTGGCGTATCGAGCGGGACTTCCAGGAGCTCAAGGATGAACTTGGACTGGACCATTACGAAGGACGGGGATGGCGGGGGTTCCATCATCACGGGGTCTTATGCATGGCCGCCTATTGCTTTCTGGCGGCCGAGCGGGGCCGCCTTTCCCCCCCTCAGCTTGTTGCCTTCCTCCAGCCCGCTCCGGTACCCGAGGGTTTCGTCCCGCGGGGTTCTCCCCCCAAGACCCGAACGGCATAACCCTGCGTCCATCACCACACGCCGTGCCCTTTGTGCCCGCGCCCTGGTCGGGGCTCTACCCCACTGCCCCACCTGTGGCACCCATGGCACTCGGGCCATCAGTTTGTGACACAGTAGTACTAGAAAACTGCTCGGAAAGGGGGGGCCGGTTCCCAGGCTCAGGCCCTCACCCGGCCTGGGCCTCCTCCTTCTCCTTCTCCTGCCCCCGGAACTGGCTCATGTACAGCCGGTGGTAGAAGCCCTTCCGGGCTAGAAGCTCACCATGGGTTCCCCGTTCCACGATGCGCCCCTCGTCGATGACCAGAACCTGATCCGCGTTGGAGATCGTCGAGAGACGGTGGGCGATGACAAAGCTCGTGCGCCCCTTCATCAGCTCCCGAAGGGCCTCCTGGATGTGGACTTCGGTGCGGGTGTCCACGGAGCTGGTGGCCTCGTCCAGAACCAGGATCGCGGGGTCCGCCAGGATGGCCCTGGCAATGGTCACCAGTTGGCGCTGGCCCTCCGAGAGGCTGGCACCCCGCTCCGAGAGAACCGTTTCGTACCCCTGGGGAAGCCGGCGAATGAAAGGGTCGGCTTGAGCCAGACGGGAGGCTGCGTACACTTCCTCGTCGGTGGCGTCCAGGCGCCCGTAGCGGATGTTCTCCTTCACCGACTCCGCAAAGAGGAAGGCCTGCTGTAACACCACCCCCAACTCTCGCCGCAGGCTGTCCCGGGTCATTCTCCGGATATCCACCCCATCGATTCGGATGGTCCCCTCATCCAGGTCGTAGAAGCGGGAGAGGAGATTCACCAGGGTGGTCTTTCCGGCGCCTGTGGGTCCGACCAGGGCGATTCGCTGGCCGGGTCGGGCGCGGAGGGCGACCTCCTTCAGCACCGGAACGTCCGGGACGTAGGAGAAGGTGACGTTCTCGAAGGTCACGTCTCCCTGGATCCGGGTCACTTCCCTGGCATCCGGCGCGTCGGTCTGATCCGGGGGCGTGTCCAGGATCTCGAAGACCCGCTCCGCTCCCGCCAGGGCCCCCTGGATCTGGGTGTAGAGATTCCCCAACTGCCGGAGGGGCTCGGCAAAACGACGCGAGTAGGTTATGAAGGCGGCGATGGTCCCGATGGAGACCATCCCGTTGATGGCCATCCAACCGCCCAACCCACCCAGGATGGCCACGTTGGCGTTGGAGAGGATCCCCATCAGGGGCATGACCAGGAAGGCCAGCGTCATGGCCTGTACTCCCGTGGACCGAACGGCCTCGTTGGCCTCGTCGAAGTCGGCCAGCACACTCTCCTCCTGGCTGTACGCCAGGACCACCCGCTGCCCGCTGTACGTTTCCTCCAGGACCCCATTCAGGATGCCCAGCTTCGCCTGGTAGCTCCTGAAGGCACCCCGGGTCCTTTTTCCCACCGCCGCCACCAGGCCGATCATGATGGGGAAGACGATCATGGATCCCAGGGCGAGCCAGACATTCATGGCGAACATGACGGCCAGGATCCCCACCAAGGTCAAGAGTCCGGTGAAGAGCTGGACCACGTTGTTCGTGAGGATCCGGCTGATGGCGTCCATGTCGTTCGTCAACCGGCTCATGAGGTCCCCCTGAGCCCTGGAGTCGAAGAACCGAAGGGAGAGGGTTTGCATGTGCCCGAAGAGGTCTCCCCGGAGCGTCCGCATGGCCCTTTGGGATAGCCGGGCGAGCAGAACGCCCTGGACACCCTGGGCCAGGGAGGACAGGACGTAGGCTCCCAGCATGAGGAGGGTGAAGCGAAGAAGCAGCTCCGGCTTCCGATCCACCAGGTGGTCGATGGCCCGGCCCATGAACCAGGGGCCGGCCAGGGCAAAGGCGGTACTCAGGGCCGCCACCCCCAGGACCATCACCAGGCCCATCTTGTAGGGACCCAGATAATCCATCAGGCGGCGCAAGGCTCCCCGAGGGTCCTTGGGCCGTTCCACAGCGCCATGGCCATGACCACGACCCCCTGGACCCGGCATTCCGATCATCCGGACCGGGGCTTTCGGCCCTTCGCTCGCGCTACCCACCGCGCCCCTCCTTCCCTGCCCCCACCCCTCCCAGTTGGGAACGGTAGATGTCCTGGTAGACCGGGCTGGATTCCATAAGCTCCCGGTGGGTCCCCATGGACACGATCCGGCCCTGGTCCAGCACCAGGATCCGGTCGGCCAGGAGGACGGTGCTGATGCGCTGGGCCACCACGAACCGGGTGGTGGTGTTCCCGGAGCCGGCCAGGAGCTTGTCCAGGGCGTCCTGTAGGCGGACCTCAGTCTCCACGTCCACCGCGCTGGTGGAATCGTCCAGGATGAGGACCTTGGGTTTGACCAGGAGGGCCCGGGCGATGGCGATGCGCTGGCGCTGTCCCCCCGAGAGGGTCACCCCCCGTTGCCCGATGACCGTGTCATATCCCTCGGGAAGTCCCTGGATGAACTCGTGGGCCTGGGCCGCCCGGGCCGCCGCCAGCACCTCCTCCTCCTGGGCGTTCGCCCGGCCGAATCGGATGTTGTCCCGGACCGTTCCCCCGAAGAGCACCGCCTCCTGGAGGGCGATCCCGATCTGGGCCCGGAGGGCAGGGAGATCCATCTCACGCACATCCACCCCGTCGAAGGTGACACGCCCCCCGGTCACGTCGTAGAAGCGGGGGATGAGGTGGATGAGGGTCGATTTGCCCGACCCCGTGGCCCCCACGATGGCCACCGTCTCCCCCGGCTCAGCCACGAAAGAGACGTCTGCCAGTACGGGTTCGGCGCCCCCCCCATCGTAGCCGAAGGTGACGTTTTCGAAGGCGATGCGGCCCCGGGGGGCTTCCAGCTTCCGGGCCCCCTCCCCAGAGAGCACCTCTGACTGTGCGTCCAGCACTTCCAGGATCCGGTCCGCGGAGGCATCCGCCGCCGCCAAAGGCCCCATCATCCCAGCCAGCATGAGAAGGGGGAAGAGAGCGAAGGAGAGGTAGTTGATGGCCGCCACCACCTCCCCCACCGTCATCCCCCCTTCGATGGTGGCCTGGCCCCCGATCCACATGGCACCCACTACGGCCAGGTTCAGGACCAGGAACATGGCCGGAAGGAACACGGCCATCAGCTCCGTGACCTCGATGTTTCGCAGCATCAACGCTTCGTTGGCCTCATCGAACCGCTCTTCCTCATGCCTCGCGCGGACGAAGGCCTTCACTACCCGGACCCCCGCCAGGTTCTCCTGCAGGACGGTGTTGAGGCGATCCAGGCGCTCCTGGACTCCCAGAAAGAGCGGCCGGATCTTCCGGGAAAAACGCCAGACCAGAAGCACGATGACGGGCACGAAGGCCGCCATCATCAGGGCGAGGCCGCGACTGGTGAGAACCAGGAGGACGGTAGCGCCTATGACCCAAAGGGGCGCCCGGGACAGGATTCGAAGCGACATCATCACGATCATCTGCACCATGTTGACGTCGCTGGTCGAGCGGACGATGAGCTTCCCCGTCTGGAGCCTGTCCAAATTCCCAAAGGAGAAGGACTGGACCTTTCGGATGAGGGCACTTCGCAGATCGGCTCCCACGCTCACGGCGACCCGCACCGACAGGTAGTTGTTGGCCAGGGCCAAGGCTGCCGATACAGCGGACGCCCCCAACATCACCAGCGAGGTGGTGATGACGACCCTGAGGTCCCCAGCCAGGATGCCATGGTCGATGATCCTCTGGGTCAGCCGGGGGATGACGAGGTCGGCAGCCACCATGGCGAGGAGCAAGGACAGAGATACCGCGGCCTGAACCCGGTACGGGCGCATGAACCCGAAAAGACGCCGGAGGGAAGTCACGGACGCTCCTTCCCTCCGGCCGGGTCGGTGGAAGAGCCTTCCGACGCAACTGCCGCCAGGAGACGTTGGACCTTCAGCAAGGAATCGATCAGGGCCACCCTCTCACCCTTCGCCGGAGCCGCCGGGCTGGCCTCGAGGCGCCGGTCTTCAGCACCCGGACTAGTAGGCCGCTAAGCAATATTCCCTCCCTCGGCCTCCTGTCAAACCCCGGCCGGAGGAGCCCAGACCGCCGACGGGATGTATCTTGTCGGAGATTCCTGAATCCCACAGAAGAGGAGCCCTTATGACCCTGCGCCGTCGCGATTTCCTGAAGACAGCCGCCGTAGCCGGTGTGGGCGGCTCGGCTCTCGGTGCAGCCGGGGGCATCCCCGGTTCCCGGCCTGGAGAGCTGACCTCCGCGTCCCGGCAGGAGCAACAAACCTCCCATGGCAAGTCGGTTCACACGGTCCTGGATTCGAATCCACCCTTCATCTACGTGGATCCGTGTATGCAGATCTGGCCCGACGCCGATCTCCACCTGGCTCATCGTCATGGAGTCACGGCGTACGGGGTCACGGCCTGGGACCCCCATGCCGATGTCCGAACCGCCACCGATGGAATCATGTACTGGCACGGGGTGGCCCGGGAACATCCGGACCTCGAGGTGGTGAAGACGGTGGAGGATATCCGGAGAGTCAAAGGAGAGGGTAAGGCAGGGCTCTTGTTGGCTGCCCAGGACGGGGATTGGGTAGGCTACGATCTGGGTCGGATTCAGGCCTTCGCCGACCTGGGCCTCCGGATGATGCTCCTGGTCTACAACGCCACCAACCAACTCGCCGACGGGACCCTGGACCGGACCGACGGCGGCCTCAGCCGTCTGGGTCAGCGGGTTGTGGAGGAGTGTAACCGGGTCGGGATCATCCTGGACTGTAGCCACACCGGCAAACGCGCCACCCTGGAAATCATGGACCGGAGCGCACACCCTTGCGTGTTCAGTCACTCCAACCCCAGCGCCATCGTCCCCAACCCCCGGAACATCGACGACGAGCAGATTCGTGCCTGCATTTCCAGGAACGGGGTCATCGCCCTGGTGTCCTGGGGGCCTCTGTGCATGCGGCCGAACACCACGCACCGCCCGACGCTGGAAGAGTATTTCCAACTCATCGACCATGTGGTGAACATGGCCGGGAACACCGATAACGTGGCCATCAGCACCGACATGTCCATCGGCACCTACCCCGCCCACCCCCACGATCCCTTTACTCCTCCCGAGTACCCGGACATCGCGGCCCAGTACAACGAACATGTCACGGCGGACTTCCGGTCTCCCCGACGGCAGGTGGAGGGCTTCGAAGACTATGCGCAAATCGTCGGCGTAGCCCACCGCCTCCTGACCTACGGATATTCGGAGAAGGATGTGGAGAAAATCCTGGCCGAGAATTTCCTGCGAGTGGCTCAGGAGGTTTGGGGGGAATAAAGGAGGTGCGAACCATGGGCACGACCCTGCGCGTCGGATTCGCCATGGGCGGCGGAAACTCCCCCGGCACCTTCAGCGGGGCGGCGCTTTCCCAGGCACTGAAACTCCTTCTCCTCAGGGGAATCGATGGGAATGGCGAACCCTATGAACGG
>JAUXEE010000188.1 GCA_030618065.1 Gemmatimonadota bacterium | reverse complement strand
TCGTCATCGATGAGGGCGATGGGACCATGCTTCATCTCGGCCGCCGGGTAACCCTCGGCATGGATGTAACTGACTTCCTTCAGCTTGAGGGCACCCTCCAGGGCAACAGGGAACTGGTAGCCGCGACCAAGATAGAGGAAGTTCCTGCAATCCATGTACTTCTCAGCCAAGGCCTGGATTTCCCCGTCCAGCGCCAAAATCCGCTCCACCTGGTTCGGCAAAGCCGACGGGGCCCTCACCGTACGATGCCCTGCCTCCAGGGAGAGACCCCGCCTGCGACCCAAATAGAGGGAGAAGAGGGCCAGGGCCACAACCTGGCTGGTGAATGCTTTCGTGGAAGCGACCCCGATCTCGGGCCCGGCGTGGAGGTACACTCCGAAATCGGTTTCCCGGGCGATGGTTGAACCCACGACGTTAACGATGCCCATGGTGGGAGCGCCGCGGCGCTTGGCTTCCTTGAGAGCCGCCAGGGTGTCCGCCGTTTCCCCGGACTGGCTGATGGCCACGACCAAGGTCGTCTCGTCCACCAAGGGACTCTTGTACCGGAACTCGGAGGCGTACTCCACCTCCACGGGGACCCGGGCGAGATCCTCCAGCATGTACTCTCCCAGGAGAGCCGAATGCCAGGAGGTTCCACAGGCGGTGATGATGATCCTCTTGATTCTGAGGAGCTCCAGGTCCGAGACTGTGACGCCACCCAACTTGGCAGATCCCTCCTCGGGAAGAAGGCGACCTCTGAGAACGTCCCGCAGGGAGGAGGGTTGCTCAAAGATCTCCTTGAGCATGAAGTGCTCGAACCCTTCCTTTTCGACTGCCCCCAACTCCCAGGTTACGCGTTGGATGGGCCGGGAAACGGCTCCCCTCTCGAGATGAAAGGTCCAATATCCGTCCCCGTTCAGAACGGCTACGTCACCATCATCCAGGTAGACCACGTCCCGGGTATGGGTCACCAACGCCGCAGCGTCCGAGCCTACCAGTAACTCCCCGTCCCGCCCAATCCCCAGGAGGAGAGGGCTACCATTCCGGGCGGCCACGATCTTCCCCGGGTCACGACTGCTGACGACGGCGATACCATACGCCCCCTCCACCTGGAGGAGGGCTGCCGCTACAGCGTCTTCCAGGGTCTGGTTTCCCTTGAAAGCCTCATCGATGAGATGGATGATGACCTCGGTATCCGTCTCACTCCGGAACTCATAGCCCAACTCTTCCAGGTCCTTCCGGAGTTCATCGGCGTTCTCGATGATTCCGTTGTGAGCCAGGGCGATGTCACCATCGGCGCTGAAATGGGGGTGGGCGTTCGCCTCGGTCGGCGCTCCGTGGGTGGCCCACCGGGTGTGGCCGATCCCACAGCTTCCCCGGGGCGGGCTGCCATCCAGCGCCTCCTCCAGAACTGAGATCTTTCCGGGTTTCTTCAGAGTGGTGAGGGTCCCGTCCTCGGTGAGGATGCTGATGCCCGCCGAGTCGTAGCCCCTGTATTCCAGTCGATGTAATCCTTCAAGGAGGATTGGCGCAGCTTCTCTGGGACCCAGATATCCTACAATTCCGCACATGTTTGTCTCTTCGTTGTTGTCGAAACCACATACCTATGAACGGTGGGGCTTTTACGCCACGCCGTCCAGGATTTCAGATACCCTCGATAGGAGAGCGTACACCTCCTCTTCGGAGGGCCCCTCTGCGATGAGTCGAACCACCGGCTCCGTCCCCGAGGGTCTGACATGCAGCCAAACCCGCTCCTCAGGCCAACTCATTCGAAGCCCGTCGGTCTCATCCCGGTCCGGAGGGGAGAGGTCACTCGTGAGTGCCTCGTAGGCTCCCGCTAGAGCCTCCCGGGGGAAGGTGACTTTCTGCTTCTTGATGGTGTATGAGGGCCACTGATCAGTGGCTGCTCGCAAGCCACCTCCATGATCCAGAAGGTGCTGGAGAATCAGGGCCGCTCCCAGCGGAGCATCCCGGGTATAATGGAGCCTCGGTAGGATCACACCCCCGTTCCCCTCCCCACCCACCACGGCCCCCTCCTTCTGCATCCTCCGGGCTACATTGATCTCCCCCACCGGGGCCCTCACCACCGACCCACCGAAGCTTCGGGCCACATCTTCCACCACCTGACTGGTGGAGAGATTCGTCACCACCACGCCAGGCTCCCTCTGGAGCACCACGGCCGAAGCCAGAGCCAGAGTCAAATCCTCACCCAGCGGGATTCCGTCCCCATCCACCAGGGAGAGTCGATCCACGTCAGGGTCGACGGCCAACCCCAGGTCGGCTCCGGCCTCCCGAACCACTTCACCCAACCCCTTCAGATTCGCCGCCGTTGGCTCCGGGTCCCGGGGGAATCGGCCATGTGGCTCCATATGAAGGCCCACGACCTGACATCCCAGGGCCCCCAGTAGCTGAGGCATAATGACTCCCCCGGCCCCGTTCACGCAGTCCAGGGCCACACGGAAGCTACGTAATTTCAAAGCCGGAACATCCAGGAACGGGAGGGTGAGAATCCTCTCCATGTGCCGGTCCACAGCCCCGGAATCCGATCTCAGGGAGCCGATTTCCTCCCAGCCGGCTCGGGGTGGGTCCCGGGTGAGGAGATACTCCTGGAAACGCCCCATGACCTCGGCATCCAGGAAGATCCCTTCCGACGAGGCGAACTTCAGGGCATTCCACTCCCCTGGGTTATGGCTGGCGGTGACACCGATCCCCCCGGCGGCCCCCTTCTCCTCCACTGCGAGAAGAAGGGTGGGTGTCGGAATCATTCCCAGATCCACCACATCACAACCCACGGATTGGAGGCCCGATGCGGCGCTCCTCGCCAGCATGGGGCCCGAGGTCCTGGAATCCCGTCCCAGAAATACGGGCTTGTCGCCCTGGGTTTCCCTCAGAAACGCCCCAAAACCGGCAGCTAGAGAGGTGACCAACTCCGGCGTGAGGGGATGGCCGATTTTCCCTCTGAACCCGGAAACGCTCACCATGAGCTCCGGGGGGAAGACGATGGACATGATAGCTACGAGGATCGGGAAGAATGAGGTGCTCCACCTTCGGTGGGAAAAGCTAGCGGCCCCGGTGGGAGAGGGTCAATGAAACCTGTCTCCCCGAGGCGGCGTAGGATGATACATTGAAGGGGCAACGGTGGATTCCGTACACAATCAAGGCCAGGAGTCGGTGCCCATGACTGAGGAAGGAAACGGCAACAGCCAGGAGTTCGGAGGCGAAGAGGCCCGGGCCAAGAGGGTCCTCTCGGAGATCACCTCCCGAGCCTGGGAGCACCCGGCTGATCGGGCAGCCCTCCAGGCCCTTCGGAAGATCCCCGTCTTCGACGATGTCCTCCGTAGCATGTTCGGGTTTTTCGGGGAGAAACCCATTCGATTGGCCTTCCAGGCCAACGCGGTGAAGGTGTCCGACAAGCAATTCCCCCATATCCACTCCCTCTATAAGGAAGTTTGCCAAACCATGGACCCGGAAGAGGAATACGACCTCTTCATCTCCCAGACGCCCATCGTGAACGCAGGGGCCTACGGCATGGATAGCCCCTTCATCATCCTGAATTCGGGCACCATCTGGCTCCTGAACGACGAGGAGATTTCCTTCATCCTTGGCCACGAGCTTGGGCACATCATGAGTGACCACGTCCTCTATCGGACGATGACGGTCCTTCTCATCCAACTGGCCAGCATGGGTTTTCCGGTGGTGGGTTTGGCAGCTCGGGCCGTTTTGGTGGCCCTCCTCGAGTGGTACAGAAAGAGTGAGCTCTCCAGCGACCGGGCTGGACTCCTCACGGTCCAGGATCCCCAGGTCGCCATGGGCGCCATGCTCAAGATGGCGGGCGGCATTCCCGACGGGGGGAAATGGGACACCGAATACTCCCTTGACGAGTTCATCGCTCAGGCCGAGGAATACCGGACAGGTGGGGACGTGGCGGACCAGGTCTACAAGGTCCTGAATCTCATGGCCACCACCCACCCCTTCTACGTTCTCCGGGTTTCCGAGATCAGGGATTGGATCGAGGGTGGTGATTACGACCGGATCATCAGGGGCGAATACGCCCGCCGAGGGGACCCCGATCCGGCGATCCAGGAAGACCTGAAGGCCGCCGCCAAGGCCTATGCCGAGGGCGCGAAGGACATGATGGACACCATGACGGACGCGGCCCGGCGCATGGGCGAAGCTTTCAGGGAGGGGTTCAAAAAGTGACCTGAAAATGAAGGAAGGCCTCGCTTTTCGAGAAGACTCTCCTTGGCGATCAGGGCATCGATGGGGGATGACCGCAACCACGCGGTCATCCCCTTTTTGACATCCAGTTGGGCCCGGACATACTCTTGCTTTCGATCCGTTTTCCCGGGGGACGGAGCCCCACCCCTTAAAAACCTGAGCCCAGAGCAACCCATGCGAATCCTCATGGTGGGAAATGGAGGGCGCGAGCATACCCTCCTGTGGAAGCTGAAGATTGACGCGCCGAGGGCAGAGTTTTTTGCCACTCAACCCAACGGGGGAATGGCCGATCTCGCCGAGGGTGTCGAGATCTCCCCCGGAGACACTGAAGCTCTGGCCGGATGGGCACTCTCCAAATCCATCGACCTGACGGTCGTGGGGCCCGAGGCCCCGCTAGCTGCTGGACTCGCCGACAGATTCCGGGCCAAGGGCCTTCCCGTTTTCGGACCCTCAGCGGCAGCCGCTCGCATCGAGTCATCCAAGGCCTACTCCAAGGAGCTCATGCGGAAAGCCGGGGTCCCCACAGCTGATTTCCGGGTCTTTCGGAATCTCCCCGCTGCGGAGGACTACGTCCGGGAGCAGGGAGCGCCCATCGTGGTGAAAGCCTCGGGCCTGGCCGCCGGGAAAGGAGCCGTGGTCTGCGAGACCGAGGACCAGGCCCTCCATGCCCTCAGGGAAATGATGGAGGATCTCCGGTTCGGGGAAGCTGGGCGAGAGGTGGTGATCGAGGAGTGCATGCGGGGAGAAGAACTCTCCGTCTTTGCCCTGACCGATGGCAAGGGAGCCCTCATCCTCCTTCCCTCCCAGGACCATAAGCGGGTGGGGGAGGGGGACACCGGCCCGAACACGGGAGGGATGGGGGCTTACGCCCCGGTCTCCCTGGTGAACCCGGAGCTCAT
>JAUXEE010000114.1 GCA_030618065.1 Gemmatimonadota bacterium | reverse complement strand
CTCTCCGGTCATCGATCTCCAGAGTTACACGGCTGTGGGCATTCTTCCCCAGAGGATCGCGGCCCTTTCCGCTTCGACCCTGGGCATCTCGCCCTTCTCCTGTCCGGAATGGGAGTGTACGGCGTTATGGCCTACTCGGTGGTCCGTAGGACACGGGAGCTGGGGATCAGGGTGGCGTTGGGGGCGGAGCCGGGTCGGGTCCTCCGGTCCGTGATGGTCGGCGCTTTCAGGATGGCTCTCCCCGGATTGGCGATAGGGGTCCTCCTCGCCATCGCTGTCGGAGTCCTCCTTCGAAGCCTCCTCCTTGGCGTGAGCCCCCTGGACCCTCTAGCCCTCGCAGGTGTGGCTCTCGCTGTCGCGGGGATGGTCATGGTCGGAACGGTGGTCCCGGCCCGGAGGGCTTCCCGAGTCGATCCGGCTGAAGCCCTCCGGTACGACTGACGGGAGGGGCAGGTCGGAAGGGGTGCAAGGGCCCGGGCTCCAGACTACCTTTGCCTTATGAACATGAACCAGAATCCCAAGCGTCCGCAGGCGGGACAGGTTTCAGGAAAGGACATGGCCGACGCTCTGGCCGACGTTCTGAAAGACCAGGGTGAAAAGGCCAAGCGTCGGAAAGAGACGGAGCCCCGAGGGAAACGGACGACCTCTTCCGCCACCTGGGTGGCCTTTGTCCTTCTTTCTGTCCTCTCCGGGTACCTTTGGATCGGGTCTCCTTCCTGGCTGGAGCCGGCGCCTCCGGACCCCATCTCTCCCGCCCTGGAAGATGCCGGGCTGCGAATGGAGGTTTTCCACCAAGCCCTCCTCGTCGAGGAGTTCCGAGCCCAGGAGGGTCGCTTGCCGAACTCCCTCTCCGAGGCCGGGGACCCGTTCTCTGAAGTCGAATACCACCAGGTGAACGGACAGGCTTATCGTCTCGCCCTGGCCGGGGGAAGGGTGGCGGTGGAATACGCTTCCAACGATTCCCTGGAGCTGTTCCTGGGAGACGCGGTTCAGGTCATCAAGGAGGGCAGATGAGAAGGGTCGCTCTGGCTAGCGGGAAAGGCCCTCGAAGGGGAGGCAAACGCCGAGGATTCACCCTTATCGAGCTCCTCGTGGTGATGGCCGTCCTCAGCATTCTGGCGGCGATCGCCGTGCCTCGCCTGCGGGGGGTCGTTCTCAAAGCCCAGGCAGCGGATGTCCTGGGGGACTTGAACGTCGTCAAGGTGGCCGTGATGACCTACCAGGCGGACAACAGCTCATGGCCAAGGGACCGGGGCCGGGGTCGAGTTCCCCCCGAGCTGGTCGACTATCTACCCGGGGGGTTCAGCTTCCAGAAGGACGACTACGTCCTGGACTACGACAATCGGACCAGAAGGCGACGGGCGGCCTTCAAGATCGGTGTGACCTTCATCACGCGGAACGAAGAGCTTGGGGCGGCCGTGATGAAGCTGGTGGGGTCCAGCATCTGGACCAACGGACGAAGGAAGTTCACCTGGATCCTCGACGGTTAGTCCTTACCCCGACCTCACTCCCATTCGATGGTACCCGGTGGCTTGGACGTGATGTCCAGAGCCAGCCCTGACACTCCAGGCAGGCTCAGGATCGCTCCACGCAAGTCGTCCAACACCGATTCGGGCAGAGGATAAGGCTGGGCCGTCATGGCCCGCTCCGAGATCACCGGTCTGAGAACGATCAGCTCCCCTTCCGATCCCCCGAGTTGGAGAGGTACCAAGACGGTGGGGCATTGCCAGATCTCGTCATAGAGTTGGTGACGCCGGAGGGCCTCCATGACGATGTGATCTGCTTCCCGCAGAAGGTCCAGCCGCTCCCGTGTGACCTTCGCTGCCAAGGGAAGGGCGAAGGACGGAGCCTCCGGTGTCAGGTTCCAGATGCACCGGTTGATGCCCGGGATCTCCTTGGTGACGGCTGACGCTGCCTGGATGAGGGTGTTCCACGGCGCCGAGCCAGTCAGAAGAACGGGGTGCTCGTAGGCCCTCAGATCGGCCTTGACTCCTACCGACCGGATGGGGAGAAGGAGGGCTTCCATGCCAAAACGCCGGCTCACTTCGACAAGGAGGGGCTCGGAGGTGTCGAACCCGGTTCGATCGGCCTCTCCGGTGTTGCAGAGAAGGCGGACCCCCAGCCCGGGCCCCGGGAAGGGGTGACGCCAAAGGAGTTCGTCGGATATTCCCAATCGCTCTCCTAATTCGCGAACCTCCACCTTGTATAACTCCGTCAACGGCTCCACCACCTTCCCTTCCTCGATCATCTTTTCGATGATGGGGACCCTGTTGTGGTGGGTTTTGATGACGTCGGCTCTCCGGGTCCCACCGGTCTCGATGGTATCTGGGTAGAGGGTTCCCTGACCGAGGAGATGGTTCTCGATCTGCAGCTTTCGAGCGGTTTCCTGGAACACCGTCACAAATGTGTCACCGATAGCACGCCGCTTTTCTTCGGGCTCCACGAGTCCGGCGAGGGCCTCCAGGAAGGTCTCGCTGGCATCGATGAAATGCAGGTGCTCTCCCAGGCCCATCAGGCGGAACCTCTCCAGGACCCGGGCGCTCTCTTCCTTTCGCATGAGGCCGTTGTCGATGTGCAGCAGATGGAGGCGATCCGGCCCCAGCGCCTTCTCGATGATTACGGCGGCCACGGTGGAGTCGACGCCGCCGGATGCCAGGAGGAAGACCGATTCGTCCCCCACCTGGGCTCGGATCCGGTCCAACTCTTCATCGAGATACTTCTCCATGCTCCAGGACGCCTCACACCCACAGATCTCGAAGACGAAGTTGGAGATCATCTCCGTTCCGTGGACGGTATCGTCTACCTCGGGGTGGAATTGGAAGCCATACCGTTTCAGGGTATCGGAACCGATGGCGGCATAACGGTGCTCTCCCCCAGCCGTGACAGAGTACCCGAGCTCATCGAAGTCCGGGCCCACCGACGCGACGGAATCGTAGTGGCTCATCCAGACCTGCTCGGAGGGACCGAGCCCGGAGAAGAGGGGGTGCTTTCCCTGGATCTGAAGGTCTGCCCGGCCCCACTCCCGCCCACCATGGATCACCTCGCCTCCATAGTGCTTTGCGATCTCCTGGTGACCGAAGCAAAACCCCACGATGGGGAGAGCCAGGTCGTAGATCTCCTTCGTGTAATCCTGGTCCTCCCCGTGAGAGGAGAGGGCCGGACTCCCGGAGATGATGATCCCTTTGTAACCGTGGAATGCCTCGATGGGATCTTCCGGCTGGCGAATCTCCGCCAGGACTCCCAGGCGACGGATCTTGGTTGCGATGAGGTGGGCGTACTGCCCGCCGAAATCGATGACGGCGATGGTGTCGTGTTGCATGGAATCCCCGGGGTCCTTTTGGCCTGGGCGTCAATCCGATTCTTGAATCCAGGAAGGATACGAAAAAGAACCCTCCGAACCCAGGGGGCCGGGCCCAATGGGTTCGCAGGGTGAGAGGGATAGGGCCCGGAGGGATAGGGGCCCGGGATGGCGGTGGAGGGCTCAGCTCTCCTCTTGATCCGTAGGACAACGGGCCAACCAGAAGTGGCCGAGAGCCCAGGCCAGAGCCAGGAGGACCATCCCGCCCACGGCAAGGAATCGGAGTTGCAGGTTTACGATCTCGTCCACCTCCTGCATGAGTGTCACCTTCGTTCGGCCAAAGGCCAGGTAACCCTCCATGTTTCCTGCTGGGCTCCGCAGGGGAGCCACGGCAAAGAGCCTCTCAATCCCGTCCAGGTCCGTGCCGGTGACGATCAAGGGGGCGGATCCCTCCTGAGGCCCGGGGAAAGTCGCGCCGGCTATGGCGCCCACCGAATCAGCCAAGGTGAAGTTCCCCGTTCGTGGACGCCGGACCATGACTCGGCGGTTTCGGTCCAGGACCGAAAAGGTATACCCCTCCGGGAGCGTCCCTCCCCCGGATCTTCTCGCCAGAACGTTCAGGTCCACACTTGCCGCCAGGACCGAGCCAGTCCCCTCCCCATTCCCCAGAGGTAAGGCCATCCCCACGACTGGCTTCCCGGTAAGCCGGCCCAGGGTGAATTCTCCCACGGAGAAAAGATCCCTGGACGTCGCCCGAACGAAGTAGGCTCGGTCTCCCAAATAGAGGGCGTTCTCAGGGGTCAGGCTCCCGCAGGCCAGGTAACCGTCCATCCCGATAACGGTGATGGTGGAAAACTGCTCGGCATGCCGAAGCACCCTCACCAGGTGGTCCGTACAGCTCGAGAAGCGGACAGACCTGATCTCATCGAACTCGGACAGTGCGGCAAGGAAGGCCTTGCCCTCGCCGATCAGGCGGCGGTACTCAGTTGCCACCTCCCCCGCTCGTTGGATCAACTCCTGCTCCTTCGCCTCCAGTTGGAGGTTCCGGAACTCTCGATTGGCGTACCAGAAGATCCCGAGAGCGGGGATAAAGGCGATGAACACCAGGATCAGCAGCCGGACCTGAAGATTTCGGGGACTGACGTCCTCCATGCTGACCTCCTTTTCGGCACCTGTCGCCAGCCGGCGGGAGAGCCGGGGAGGTGCCGAAGGGCTCTTCTCAGCAGACCGAGGAGGGTGTCTCTTCGGCGGGCCGAGGCGGAAGCGAAGATTGAATGAAGGGTGTCGAGCCCGATCCTCGAAGGCTCGATCTTTCCTGAGAATAGGCCCCTCACCGGATTCCCGGCAAGCCTTTCTCCTACGGCCCTTCTCCTGCGGCCCCTTTCTGATCGCCCCCGACCCGACCCACATTAGGGCCGAACTTGAGCCCATTACCGGAGGGGGATGAATGACCGATACTTCAAGAGTGGGCCCAGCAAACCAACAAACGAACCCCAGTGGCTCTCGCCCCCGGGTTCTCATCGCAGCGGAGCTGGAGTCCCTGCTTCCGGAAGATCCCCTCCCCGGTTACGAGGCGGTTTGGATCTCTACCCTGGATCCCACCCCCAGAGGTGATTTTGTGGCTGCCATTCTCCTCCTTTCCCGATCCATGGGGGAGGAGGAGCTGGAGGGGCTTCCGAAACTTCAGGTCCTGGCCCAGTGCGCCGTGGGGTATGACAACATCGATCTCGGGGCCGCGGCCCGTCGGGGCATCCCCGTCACCAACACTCCCGATGTCCTCACCGAAAGCACGGCGGATCTGGCCTGGGCCCTCATCCTGGCTGTTGCCCGCCGCATGAAAGAGGGACAGGAAATGCTGGCCCAGGACACTTGGTCCGGGTGGAGTCCCACACAGCTCCTGGGCTTGGAGCTGAACGGGAGCACTCTTGGAATCGTGGGAGCGGGCCGGATCGGCCAGGCGGTGGGGCGCCGTGCGCTAGGGTTCGGAATGCGGGTCTCGTATTCTGACGCTGAAGGGCGGCCCGACTTCGAGAGGGCCATCGGCGCCGAGCGTTCCGATCTACCCACTCTCCTGGCCGAGAGCGACGTGGTCACCCTTCACCTTCCCTCGACCGCTGAAACCCGCGGGATCTTCGATGCTCACCGATTCTCCCTGATGAAGCCCGGTTCACTGTTTATCAATACGGCCCGGGGAGATCTGGTGGACGAGGGCGCTCTTCTCGAGTCTCTGGATGAAGGGAGGCTGGGGGGAGCGGGCTTGGATGTATTCAGCCGAGAGCCGCAGGTGCCCAGGGAGTTGGTGGAACACCCCAAGGTGGTAGCTCTCCCTCACATCGGGAGTGCCACGACCCAAACGCGTCGGGCCATGGCGGAGTTGGCTGTGAAGAACGCCTTGGAGGTGTTGGCTGGAAGGGAGCCGCTGACGCCGGTAAGAGGCTGATCCGGACACAAAACCGACATCCGAATCGTTTCCAGGTCAGTTCGGATTCAACGTCCTTATCCTCATCCCCTATCGACCAGGGTGAGCTCCTTCAGTCCCTCACTCCCGAGCAGGTGGACTACGTCTGGAGCCTTTTCCAGGAGGCGCACATCCATGCCCTGGATGGTGAGGACTTCGGAAACCAGTGTTGTGACCAGTTCCACTTCGATGTCGAGTATCGGGACGCGATTGGACGGAGCGCGGTAAAGGGGAGCTCGGAGCTTCTGCCGCAGGGTTTGAAGGTGGCCGTTACGACGCTACAGGGAATGGGGGATCAGCCCTGATTCCCCTCGAACCGAAGCTCCAGCGTTCTCCCCGAGTCGGGCGTGGCCCGTAGCCCCAGGAAGGTCCGCATGGCGTCCGTTCCGGGTTCACCCACCCGTACCGCATAACTCCCCGGTCCGAAGATCTTGGGCGTGAAGCGGGATCCTTGGATCCGGATCGTGTAGACGATCTCTCCTCCCAGCTCGGATATCACCTGGACCACCGGGTCGGTGAGTCCCTCCACCACCAGGGTGGGGAGGTATCCCCAGGGGCTTTTTCCGTATCCGTTTTCCTGTTGGAATCGGACAGGCCACCCCGGGTAAGGAGAGCCTCCGGCCCCGGGATCGGACCATCGCGGCCACGCCTCCAGGCTCACCTCTCGAGTCGCTCGGCTGAAGCGGGCGATCCCGTAGCCCGGTGCGCGATCATGGAGCGTCGCCGGCTCTCGACCCCACCGGGCCGGATTGGAGACGGCGAAGACCGTCATGGGGTTCCCGAAACCGTCCCGGAAGTCCCCGGTGTAGGCTGGGGCGTCCGGGGCCCGGTTTCCGCCAGGCTCCGGAGGGTACCAACGCCTGGGCCAGAAGTTTGCGACAGAGGGAACGCAGAGGGCGAAGGGGCCGTCGCCAAAACCGTCCACTCCGTACTGGATGGTACTGGCCAGATGTTGGTCTCCCGCCAGGTGGACCGCGAAACCCTTTCTCATAGCCTGGAGGGCTCGGTTCCG
>JAUXEE010000016.1 GCA_030618065.1 Gemmatimonadota bacterium | reverse complement strand
TTGGGGGGGGGGGGGGGGGGGAGCGGTCTATGAATAAAGGGAGGACGGCGGGTTCGGTTATCGATCCTGGAGGGAAAGGAACCATCGGGCGACCATCGGGGAAAAACCATTTCGCCCCTCCTTCAATCGGGTTAGACTACAATCCGTTTCGCTCCGCACTTCAAACTGGAAGAAAGGGTCAGCAAACTATGAAGCGTCCGTCATTGACTCGGGTCACGTTGGCCATGGCCATGGCTCTCTTTGCACTGGCCGCGACTCAACCGGCCTCCGCCCAGGACCGCCCAAATATCCTCGTCATCTGGGGTGACGATATTGGGATGTACAACATCAGCGCCTACCACCGGGGCATGATGGGCGGCACCACGCCGAACATCGACCGCCTGGCCGCCGAAGGCGCCCTATTCACCGACCACTACGCGCAGCAGAGCTGCACCGCCGGGCGGGCCGCATTCATCACCGGCCAAAGTTCCTACCGAACCGGGCTCCTCACCATTGGAATGCCTGGTGCCGACCAGGGCCTCCAGGCCCAGGACCCGACCATAGCCGAGCTTCTCAAGCCTCTGGGGTACGCCACCGGTCAGTTCGGCAAAAACCACCTGGGCGACCTGGATGAGTTTCTCCCCACGAATCACGGATTTGACGAGTTCTTCGGGAATCTCTACCACTTGAACGCCGAAGAGGAACCCGAGACCTACCATTACCCCACAAGCCCGGAGTTCCATGAGGAATATGGCCCCCGGGGTGTGCTCCATACCTACGCTGATGGCCGCATCGAGGACACCGGCCCCTTGACCCGAGAACGGATGGAAACGGCCGATCAGGAGTTCGTGGGCGCTGCCCTCGACTTCATGGAGGATGCGGTCAACCAGGATGAGCCCTTCTTCGTATGGCTCAATAGCACCAGGATGCACGTTTGGACGCATCTCAGCGACGAATGGTACGGGAAGACGGGCTACGGGATCTACCAGGACGGAATGGCGGAGCTGGATTACTACGTCGGCATGGTTCTGGACAAGCTGGACGAATGGGGCATCGCCGATAACACCATCGTCGTCTTCTCCACCGACAACGGAGCCGAGGTTTTCTCCTGGCCTGACGGCGGGACCATTCCCTTCCGGGGAGAGAAGGGAACCACGTGGGAAGGGGGCTTCCGGGTGCCTCAGGTGGTCCGCTGGCCTGGAGTCATCGAGCCGGGAACCGTCTACAACGACATCATGTCCCACGAGGATTGGTTGCCCACCTTCCTGGCGGCGGCGGGCGATCCCGACGTCAAGGAAAAGCTCCTGACGGGTCACCAGGCCGGGGATAAGAACTTCAGGACACACCTGGACGGTTACAATTTCATGCCGTATTTCAGCGGCGAAACCGACACAGGTCCCCGCCGGGAGATCTTCTACTTCGACGCCGCCGGGAACTTGAACGCCCTCCGGATCGACGATTGGAAGGCATCCTTCTCATACAACGAGGGCGACATCTCCACTGCCTTCAGAGTGAGCCCTAGCTGGCCCATAATCACGAATCTCCGAATGGACCCGTTCGAGAGGGGATATTTCGAGAGCAAGTTTTATATGCGCTGGATGGCGGACCAGATGTGGACCTTTGTGCCCGCGCAGGCGTTTGTCGAAGAGTTCCTGAGCACGTTCGTGGACTACCCCCCGAGTCAACCGGTCGGGTCGCTCAGCGTGGATCAGGTTCTGGAGAAAATGAAAGCTGCGCAAACGCGTGGCGGCGGGTAGGTGACCAGATGGAACGCTATGTTTAACGGCGGCAAATGAGGAATGGGCGGGGGCTTTCGGGCCCCCGCCCGTGCCCGTGAGGAGAGACAAGTATGAAACCGCTAAGCCTCATATCGCTTCTGTCGGTCGTGGCCATGCTTTTGCCGGGGTGTACTCAATCCAACCAGCAGCCAGCGTCGGGAGACTCCGATCCTACTTCGGAGGCCATCACCGAGGCCGGCCTTCCGTCGTGGAACGATGGCGCAGCGAAAGAAGCCATCACCGAGTTCGTGGCCAGGGTCACCGACCCGAGCAGTCCGGACTTCGTGCCCGAGCCCGAGCGCATTGCCACCTTCGACAACGACGGCTGCCTCTGGTCGGAGAAGCCATTCTATTTCCAGTTGCTCTTCGCAGTCGATCGGGTCAGTGAGTTGGCCCCCGAACATCCTGAGTGGCGAGACACGCAACCGTTCAGAGGGGCCATCGAGGGGGATCTCGAGGCCGTAGCCGCCACCGGCGAGCATGGCCTGCTCGAGCTGGTGATGGCTTCCCACGCCGGGATGACTACGGCGGAGTTCGAAGAAATCGTCGAGAATTGGCTCGCTACCGCTCGGCACCCCGAGCTCGACCGCCCCTACACCGAGTTGGTGTTTCAACCGATGCTCGAACTACTCGACTATTTGCGGGCCCATGAATTCAAGACCTTCATCACCTCCGGGGGAGGCATCGAGTTCATGCGTCCCTGGGTCGAGGTGGACATGAAGAGGGACTGGAAGACGATCTACCCCGGGCCGTCGCGGTAACCGTACCGATTCCAGACTGATGAAAGCTATTGAGGGTGGTCTTCACCGCGTCGTCGCGAAGAGCCAACGCCCAGATCCCTTTTCCATGAGGAGTTGCGTGCCCTCACCCGCTCCCGTTCCCCCCCGTATCTCCCTTGGCCCGGTCCAGGAGTTGGTCACCGAAGGGGAAGGAGAAGCCGAAGAGGAAGCGCCAGCGGGAGGCAACAAACCTCGCGTTGTTGTCGCCTCCAAAGACGGGGTCGTCGCCCTCATCCGGGAGATTCAAGAGCGCATTCAGTCTGTCCGACGCCCAGCTATAGTTCGCTCCCAGGGTCAGGTCGAAATAGCTGGTGGAAACTACGAACCCACCTCCGCCTTGCAGGAAATCCGCCCGAACCGTCGTGGTGCTGACCTCGTCCAACAGCTCCAGAAAAGACGACCGTTCCGCAGGCGTCGCGGACCCGTTCGTGGCGAAACTCCCGAAGAGAGACCATCTCTCGCCCCGGTGCCACTCGATCCCTACCGCACCGTTGACCACACTCTTCAACTCCTCCACGATGCGATACTCGATGACCTCGCCGGTACTCTGCCCCTCGAAAGGTTCCGCCTCGGCGACGGTGTACTTCGGGACGGCGGAATACCATTCGCCGGCCAGGTGGATCACCGCACGACCCCACTCCACGCCCACCCCCGCCCCTACGGCCCACGGGGATCGGGTGACCGCCGGCAGGTTCCTCTGGACGTCGTTGACGAGGAGGTCGTCCGGCATCTCGTCGTTGTCCGTACCGAAGCCGGCCCTCAAGTCCTCATACTGGACCCGGCCGCTCGCCAGTATGCTCACGCGGGGGGAAGTCACCGTAATCCCCACGGAGACAGGGTGGAAAACCCCCGCAAGCCCGGCCTTCCAGATGAGCCCATGGTCGGAGAGCTTGAAGGTTCGGTCTTGGGCATTGACGATCACCTCGTCCGTTTCGATCAGTCCCCTCATGTCCAGCGCCAGGTGGGACTTCCGCGTGAGGTGGTAGTAAAAAGTGGATAACCCCAGGCTCCAACGCCCACCGATGACGGGGGCCCAGGTAAGGCCAATCCAGTCCTCCTTCAGGCTATTCGAGAGTTCGACGGTTCCGGAAAAGTAATCGTCCCCAGGAAACTGATCGAAGAGATCACCAGATCGCTCAAACCTAAGAAAAAAGTCGTTATCGTCTCTTCTCCGGGTGAGGAAGGCATAGGCGAACCGGTGTCCCTCCAGGAAGGGTACGGTAAACGCGCCGGCCGCCAGGGTGGGGGCTCCGCCGAAGCCCGAATCTTTGAGGTCGACACCCTCTCCCAGAGCATTCTCCAGGCGGATATCGTCCCATTGATATCCTTTAGCGGTCAGGACGAAGGCGGGCTCTTCGATCAGGCCCAGTCTACCGGGGTTGTAGAACACGAGCCCCAGGTCGGACACGCTCCCGATGACCGCACCGCTCAAGAGCATGGATCGGTTCCCGTACTGCTCCGTCCAGTGGTTCCCGGCCTGGCCGTAAGCCGCAGGCGGGGCGGTGAGGAAAGCCAGGAGGACACCGGCGACATTGATCACCCGTCGCATGGCCTACCCCCCCAATTCTGCTGCCATGGCCTCGGCGAAGCGGAGTAGGGTCCGGTCCAGAGCCTCCACCCCTGCGGCCGCCGAGTTTCCCTGCACGGGCTCTTGGTGGTTGAAATAGCCCGAGTTCACCTCTTCTCCCGATCTACTGTCCCAGAGGGACCAATGGGCTGAGAGTTCCGCCGTGTGGTCAGGGGTGAGCTCGAAGCGCAGGAGTCGCGCACTCACCCTCACATCGGGTGCGTTCGAAGTCGGCCATGGGAAGCGTCTGACGTCCCGGGCTCCGGTGGCCCACACCATTGCTTCCACCAGGCGTTCCTCCACCAGGCCATCCAAGGGGCTCGCCCAGCGCATGCTGTCGGCGTACTCGTATCGAGTGTCCTCCAGGCGTACAGCCACGTACTCCCGATCCAGGTGAGACGCGATGGAAACCGGGCCAAATCCCAGGCTCCGGTCTCCTAGCTCTCCCGCATGGGGTCGCGCCCCCACAGGTGAACTGGTGGGGAGCACGAACAACTTCTGGGACGGGGCAGGCTTGGCGATGCAGCCCCCAAAGGACACGGTAGCGGCAAGGGCCGCCGCGGTAAGCAGGGTCACGGGCCTCATGGTATTACTCCCCTCCCCCACTGCGGCCCTTGATGAGGGCACTGGGATTGGCATTTAGATATTCGATGAAATCGCGCAAGGACTGAAGCACCAGATCCGTCTCTTCAAGGAGCTGGAGAGTTCGGTAGGTCAAGGGCGACTCGGGGCCCGTTTGAGCACGGATCTGCGCCAGAGTCTCCTCCAGAGAGTCCATGAGCTCCCGTGCTTTAGTGAAGGTCTCATCCAACCCTTCGACGACCGGCTCCACGGTGTCGCCTAGGCCCGACATGAAGGTCGAGATCTCCTCGGCAGCCAAGGCGAGGTTTTCCAGGGTCCGGTTGGCCTGACTGCTCAGGCCCGAGGTCTCCTCCGAGTTGATGGTCCTCCGCAGGTCCGTCACCAGCCCGTTGATGTTCGCTGCGATGGAATCCAGTGGAAGATCCGCAAACTTGTTGGCCATCTCCTCGAGCTTGGCCCGCACGGCCACAAGGGGGCTGGGCATTGTTGGGACCTCCCAGTACGGAAGCTCCACCCCTTGGAGCCGGGTATCCGGCACATCGGGCCTGAGGTCCAAGACGAGGGATTTGATCCCGGCCAAAAAGTTGTTGACCTTGATCCCCACCCGCAGTCCGGCCTGGATGATTTCTTCAAATTCCTCCGGATTGGCCACGTCCCGGCGCTGACCCGGGGACACGTTTCGCAACCTTTCCAGGTCCACGTCGAAGATCACGGCGATACGCACATCGGTGGCGCTGGTTCGGGGATCATCAGGGAGGCTCAGGAGCACCTGAGAGACCGAGCCGACATTTACCCCTCGGAAGGCTACCGTCGCGCCCTCCCTCAATCCAGTCACATCCTCCTCGAAGAACGAGACCAGGGTAAGGGTTTCCCGGGAAAGCCGGCCTGATCCGAAGAAGAGGGCCAAACCGACGATCACGGCCATCCCCCCCAGCACGAAGGTTCCTACCAAAGCCGGTTGCGCTCGTCTGCTCATGAATCCTCCACGGGGTGCTCGGCCTCGCCCCGCCGCAAAAAGTTCCGGACCATGGCCGACGATGAGTGGTCCCTGAGGCGCAGGGGATCGCCCACGTCGGCCTGGGTCCGGGTGGTTACGTCGAGAAACACACTGTTGTTCGCTACCGTGAAGATGCTGTCCAGTTCATGGGTCACCAGGACAATCGTGGTCCCCAGGCTTTCCGAGAGCTCGAGGATGAGATCGTCGGAGCGGCGCGCGCTCAGCGGATCCAGCCCAGCCCCCGGTTCATCGAAAAAGAGCACGTCGGGGTCCAGGGCCATGGCCCTCGCCAAGGCGGCGCGCTTATTCATTCCCCCGGAGATTTCCGATGGGTAGTAGTCCTCGAACCCACGGAGCCCCACCAGGGCCAGCTTAAAACTGGCGATGTCCTTAATCTCACCGGAGGTTAGATCGGTTTTCTCTTCCAAAAGAAGACTTATGTTCTCCTCGAGGGTCATGTGACTCCACAGGGCTCCCGATTGGAACGACACCCCCGTTCGGTCGATGATGCCCACCCTTACCTCTTCTTCGGCTTCGGTGAAGTTGGTGTTTCCGTACCAGACGGATCCGGTGTGGGGTTCCAGGAAGCCCAGCATATGCATAAGAAGGGTGCTCTTCCCGCAACCACTTCCGCCCATGATGACGAAAACGTCACCCTTGCGGATCTCGAAGTTGAGATCCCGCATGAGAATGAAGTCCCCGAAGGCCATGGTAAGGCCCTTGATGGCGATAGCCACCGGCCGATCGTCCCCCGCTCCCGTGCGGCTATCTCGGGATCCCCTGCCCCCGATGGGCTCGTCCGGCATGGTCTCGTCATTGTTCATTGGATATGGAGAGCATATTGCAGGACCTGAAACACGCCGCAGGCGACAATCAGCCATACGAGCCCGGTGACCACGGCGGAAGTGGTGGCGGCGCCGACCGCCAGGGAGCTGGATCCGGACTGCATTCCCCGAAGGCAACCGGCGAGTCCCACCAGGATTCCGTAGAAAAACCCCTTGATCAGGCCGCCGTAGAGGTGGACGGCCGTCACCGCCCGGAAAGTTTCATTGAAATAGGCGGTGGGGGATAGGTCCAGCATGCCGATCCCCACGACCGCGCCGCCCAGGATCCCCGCCAGGTCAGCGAAGACCGTCAGTAAAGGCATCATGAGGGCCAGGGCCAGGATCCTGGGAACCACCAGGAACTCGATGGGGGAAATCCCTGCTGTTTCCAGGGCGTCGAGCTCCTGGCTCGAACGCATGGACCCGATCTCTGCCGCGTAGGCGGCGCCGCTCCGGCCCGCCATGACGATGGCGGTCATGAGGGCACCCAGGTCCCGAACCATTCCGATACCCACGAGGTCCGCCACGTAGATCTCCGCCCCGTACTGGGAGAATTGGACGGCGCTGATGAAAGCCAGAATGAGGCCCATAAGACTGGCCACGAGGACGGAGATGCCCAGGGCCTCGATCCCTGCACGCTGCACGAAGGTCAGGAAGTCCTTCAACCGGAAGATTCCCCGGCCGGTGAAAACCCGGAGGGAGGCGACGGTGACTTCGCCGATGAACGTGACCGTATTCCGAGCCCCCGCTCCAACCCCGAGGGTGGCCTGGCCGATGGACTCGATGACGCTGATGTCACCGGCACCCCGGCGGGCGTCGGTTTTCTCCGGAACGGCCAGGGCCAAGTCCAAGAGCCGGCGAACGCCCTCCGGGAACGCGTCCACGTCGAGTTCTGCCTCGTTGGCCTTGGCAGCATCCGCCAACCGCTGCAGAACGCTCACCAGGGAAGTGTCCCATTGACCCAGGTCAAGTGGAAACACCTGGACCCGGGTTAAATCCCCATCGGCGTTGAGTTCGGCGATTACCTGCCCCAGGGTGGCGGGTGTCGGGGATCCTATCGACCAGTCTCCGCCAATCCCCACCTCCAAGGTGCCCTCGGCGGTTCGCCGGGCTTGGAGGCGTGAGGGAAGCGTGGTTTCGGCCATTCGTTGTCCGGTCTGGATAGCAGGTGGTTGCCGATGGCCCAGCGTGCTGCCTTGACGAGGCTGATCATAATCGTGGAATGGTGAGGCGGCAAACTCGTCCATGAGAGATCAGATTGATCCAGCTGACCGTCGTACGGCCCCGGGGGTACAGGAAGAGGTGTGCCACTGTCGCACAGAACGCGGCAGGCTCATCTTACATTTCACCACCGTATTAGAAAAATGATTAGACCGCGGAAGAGGCGTTCGGGGACGGGCGCCGGATCATTCTCTCTGGGGAGAATACTTTTTCATGACCACCCGTGACACGATCCTCGATTTGAAGACCCGCATGGGGGAATCCATCATCGGCCAGGAGGCCGTGGTGGAGCGTATCCTCCTGGCGCTTCTCACCAACGGGAATCTCCTTGTGGAAGGATTGCCCGGCCTGGCCAAAACTCGGGCCGTGAAGGCCCTGGCGACGAACCTGGACTCTGACTTCAGCCGGATTCAGTTCACGCCGGACCTCCTGCCGTCTGACGTGACCGGGACGGAGGTCTACTACAGTGCCGACGGAAAGGGGGAGTTCCGGTTCGACGAGGGGCCCATCTTCGCGAATCTGGTCCTGGCAGACGAGATCAACCGGGCCCCGGCCAAGGTCCAGGCCGCCCTCCTGGAAGCCATGGAGGAACGCCAGGTCACGGTGGCAGGGCAAACCCACAAGTTGCCGCCCCTCTTTATGGTGATGGCGACCCAGAACCCAGTCGAACAGGAGGGGACCTACCCGCTCCCAGAAGCCCAGATGGACCGCTTCATCATGCACGTCCTCATCGACTATCCCTCTCCGGACGACGAGGTGGAGGTGCTTCGTCTGGTTCGGAGTGAGGAAGGTGCCTCGGTGGCTGCCACCCAGGAGGGATCCGATACACTGGGGGCATCTACCTCCACCGCTGCACGGGAGCCGATCCCGCAGGACGCCGTCTTCTCCGCCCGCTCCGAGATCTACGCCATCCACATGTCCGAGAACATCGAGCGGTACATCGTGGACCTCATCACGGCTACCCGTCGGCCGGAGAGCTATTCAGAGGAGTTGGCGAGTTGGCTCGAGGTGGGCGCCAGCCCCCGGGGCGGAATCGGCCTCGACAAGGTCTCGCGGGCCCACGCATGGCTCAGAGGTAGGGATCACGTGACGCCCGATGACGTGCAGGCGGTGGTCCACGAAGTGCTCCGACACCGCCTGATGCTCACCTACGAGGCCAGCGCATCGGGAGTCACCGCCGACCAGGTGGTGGCCGAGATCGTGAAGCAGGTAGCGGTGGCGTAGGGGGAGCGGCTCAGTGGCCACTCGAGACCGGGCTCGCGCGGGCGTCGCCCGCCGACAGGCGCCCTCCGTGGGAGGTGCTGCCGGAGTGCACGTCACCCTGGAGGATCTCATCCGCATGCGCCCGAGGGCACGGGGGTTTTCCTTTCTCCCCAAGCAACCCATTGAATCGCTTCTGGCGGGCCGCCACGCATCCCGCATGCGGGGTCGGGGGCTGAACTTCGAGGAGATTCGGAAATACCTCCCCGGGGATGACATCCGAACCATCGACTGGAAGATCACCGCTCGGACCCGGGAAACCCACGTCCGGGTCTATACCGAGGAACGTGACCGCCCGGCCATCATAGTAGTGGATCAGCGCATCAACATGTTCTTTGGGACCGTGCGAGCCCTGAAGTCTGTGGTGGCGGCCGAGATGGCCGCTCTGGGAGCCTGGCGCGTTTTCGACGAGGGCGATCGAGTGGGGGCCATTGTCTTCAACGACGAGGAGACCGTGGAGGTACGTCCACAGCGCAGTAGACGCACGGTCCTGAACATTCTCCATCAGGTCCTGAGCCAGAACCAGGCGCTTCGGGCCGACAGCTCGGTCCAACCGAACCGGCAGGCCCTGAACCAGGCCCTGAGCTCGGTGGCCCGGTTGGCTGGGCACGACTACATCGTGGCAGTGTTGTCCGATTTCGACGGCGCCGACGACGAGACCACCCGCCTCATCACCCGGTTGGCCATCCACAACGACGTCGTGGTCTTCCTCATCCATGACCCAACGAGTCGCATGATCCCCTCGGGCGTCGACCTGGTGGTGAGCGACGGGCGTTTGCAGGCCGAGGTGCGAGGAACCCAGGGGAAGATCCGGGAGCAGGTCCAAGCGTTCTCTGAAGAACGGGCGGCCCGGATCATGGACTGGCAAACCTCTCTGGGGGTTCCGGTGCTGCCCATCTCCACCGCCGAGGACCCGGTGGATCAGCTCATCCGCCTGACCGGTGGAGGTCGCCGTTGAGCGTCGTGGCGAAGGCGGTTCTGGCTTCGATATCGTTGATGTCCCGGATAGCTCAGGCAGCCCAGACAATCCCAGGTCAGGAGGCCGACCTCCCAGCCCCGGACCCCCGCCTCGACGCCCTTGCGGATATCGTGGTCCCGGAAGCGGTGTCGTTCACCCCGGTGACGGTGGGTTGGAAGCTCCTGGCCGGACTTTTGATCCTGGCCCTGTTCGCGGCCGGGGTGGCGGAGTACCGCCGATACTGCCGGAACCGCTACCGCAGAGAGGCGCTGGCCGAACTGAAGGTGCTTTCGAAGGTCGTCACTCAGGCTGGAGCGGGAAAGATCGAGGCCCTCCGCACCCTGCCTGCGCTTCTGCGGCGAGTAGCCCTTTCCGCTGACGAACGGGCAACGGTCGCCTCGCTGTCCGGTGCCGCCTGGCTGGACTATCTCGACGCTCACTACCCTGGAGACGGATTCGCTACGGGGCCCGGCAGGGAGGTCGAGGCGGTGGGGTACCTTCCCGAGCCGCAGGTTTCTGCCCTGGAGTCCGGTTCGGTGGACGCTCTGTTCCGAGAGGTTCGGAGCTGGATCGAGAGCCACGAGGCGAGCCATGCTTGAATTCCAGCTCCCGTGGATGGCCCTGGCGCTCCCGCTTCCGTTGATCGTGTTCTGGCTGGTGAAGCCCTACCGGTCGAGGCAGGAAGGGGTCCGTATCCCCTTCTTCGAGTCGGTGGCGGGAGCGGCCGGCGAGGCGCCATCTGAAGGCGCTGTCGTCCTCCGGCGGACACTCTTCCAGTGGTTGCTCGCACCTCTGATCTGGGTTTTACTGCTGGCGGCTCTGACCCGACCCGTATGGGTGGAGCCTCCTCTGGAAAAGATCGAATCGGCCCGTGACCTGCTCTTGGCGGTGGACCTGTCCGGCTCCATGGAAACCCGGGACATGCGAGACGTCGAGGGCCGGCCTCAGGCCCGTCTGATTGCGGTTCAGGAGGTTCTGGACGGGTTCATCGCCCGTCGGGAAGGCGACCGGATCGGCCTCATGTTCTTCGGGACGGCCCCCTACCTCCAGGCCCCGTTCACGTTGGATCACGAGCTGGTACGGGAGCTGCTCTCCCAAGCCGCCGTGGGCACGCCCGGTCCACAGACCATGCTCGGGGATGCCATAGGACTCGCCATAAATACGTTCGAGGACAGCCCCGCTTCTCAGAGGGTCCTTGTGCTTCTCACCGACGGAAACGACACCGGTAGCAAGGTCCCGGTGGCCCGGGCGGCCAGCCTGGCGGGAGGCGAGGGAATCACGGTCCACACCATAGGGTTCGGGAATCCCGGAAGTGCGGACGAGGGGCTCTTCGATCAAGAGGCCCTGGACGACATCGCCGAGGTGACCGGTGGTGTCTCGTTCATGGCCGGCGACCGGGAGGCGCTGGAGGCGGTCTACGCGCAACTCGACGAGCTGGAGCCCCAGGAGTTCGAGACAATCTCCTACCGGCCCACACGCCCCCTTTATATGTTCCCCTTGGGCCTCGCCCTGGTCCTGTTCGTCGTGATGCACCTGATCCTTCACTTGGCCGCCCTGGTGCGCCGGGTATGGGGAGGTTCGGCAGGCCCCGGCCCCGAAGCCAAGCATGGAGGGGCCCATGTCTGAGCTCTTCCGGGCCCTCGTGGGTGACTTCCATTTCCTCCGTCCCTGGCTCCTGCTCGGCATCCCCCTTGGAGCCGTCCTCTATGGACTGGCTTTCCTCCGGGAGGACCGGAGTCGCGCGTGGACGGGGATCATCGAGCCCCATCTATTGAAGCATCTACTGGTGTCATCCGGGTCCCGAAGCTGGTTCCGCCCGGCTCACGCCACGGCACTGGCCGTGGCTCTGGGTTCGGTGGGTCTGGCGGGGCCCACCTGGGAACGAGAGGAGACGCCGTTTACCGAGGACGTGGCCCCCCTGGTCATCGCCGTGGATTTGGGGGTAACCATGGATGCGGTTGATGTGGCCCCGACGCGGCTGGAGAGGGCCAAGCAGAAGGTGTCCGATATCCTCGCACGGCGGAAAGGAGCCCGGACCGGCCTCATCGTATATTCCGGGACGGCCCACTCGGTGCTGCCCTTCACCGACGATCCGTCGGTCCTCCAGACCTATGTCACCGATCTCAGGACCGACATCATGCCGGTAGAGGGGAAGGATGCCGGCGCGGCTCTCAGGTTGGCCGGGGAGATGATGCTTCGGGACACGATACCGGGAACGATCCTGTTCATCACCGACGGGATCGGAGTGGAGCACACCGAGACTTTCGTCCAGCACAACGAGGGCACCCGGGACCTGGTGATGGTTCTGGCCATCGGGACGCGGGAGGGCGGGCCGATCCCCACCGGCCAGAACCGGTTCCGCACCGACGCCTCGGGCCAGCGGGTTACCGCCACGCTGGATGAGGTGGGGCTCCAGGCCCTCAAGGACCGTGGGGCCGCCGACGTCATGAGCTCCACCGTGGACGATACCGACGTTGAACGCGTCCAGCGAAGGGTCCAGAGCAATCTGGCGGCCCGACGGGCGGAGGCCGGGGGTACCCGATGGAAAGACGAGGGGTGGTGGCTCGTGATTCCCACCCTCCTGGTCTTCCTGGGAATGTTCCGTCGCGGGTGGACGGTCCAATGGGCCGGCATATTGGCCGCGCTGGCATTGGGCATTGGAGCAGGGCCGGCCTCTGCACAGGAAGAGAGCTTGGAGGCGGCGCCAGCGGAAGCCGAGGCCACGATCGAATCCCCGGGTCGGTGGGCTCAGCGATGGCTGGACCTGTGGTGGACTCGAGACCAGCAGGGGATGCGGCTCCTGGAGGAGGGCCGTTACCTGGAGGCAGCAGAGCGGTTCGAAGAACCCCATTGGAAGGCGACGGCGTATTACCGGGCCGGGGACTTCGAGAACGCCATCCTCTGGTTCGCCCGGGAGGACACCCCCGATTCCGCCTTCAACCTCGGGAACGCCTACGCCCTCACCGGTGATTACGAGACCGCCCTGGCCAGCTTCGACGCGGCCCTGGCCGCCCGATCGGACTGGGCTCAGGCGCAGGCGAATCGGGAGCTGGTGGCATCAGTGATCCCGCCGCCCCCGGAAGAGGAGGCGCCTCCGGAGCGGAACGAGGATCCGAGCTTCGATCCGGACGCGGTGGAATTCGACGAAGAGGGCGAAGAGGGCTCGCCAGGGGAAGTCCCCATGGACTTCCTTTCCGAGGAGCAGATCGAGGCCATGTGGCTCCGCGGCCTCCAGACCAGCCCGGCAGACTACCTTCGAAACCGGTTCCTGTTGGAGCGCCAGCAGACCGGGGTTGGGGAGGGAGGCCGATGATACGCGCCGGCTTTGGGCCAACGGTCCTCCGGGCTGTGGGCGTCCTCCTCCTCCTGGCGCCCACCGGACTGGGCTGGAGCCCCACCGTCATCGCCCAGGAGGCAGAGCCCTACATCCGGTCGGAGCTTTCTCCCGGGCCCACTGTGGTGGTGGGTCAACCGGTGCGGATCACCGTGGCCATTTTTGTCCCCGGCTTCTTTCGGGGTGCGCCCCAGTTCGAGGAGATCCAGATCCGCAACACCATCACCTCTCCGCCGGGGCGTTCCCTGAACCTCACGGAGCGCCGGGGGAGGACGGCCCTCGCCGGGCAGCAGCGGCCCTACGAGATCACCCCCCAACTGCCCGGGGTCTACGAGATCCCGCCGATATCCGTGACCTTCACGGTGGGGGGGCGGGAGCCCAGGGAGATGACGCTGACCACACAGCCCCTCTCTTTCGAGGCGGTGATCCCCGAGGAGGCCAGGGGACTGCCCTACTTCATCGGGACCACCCTCCTGACCGCCCAACAGGACATTGAGCCCCGGTCCGATACCCTGCTGGTGGGGGATGCCCTTTCCAGGACAATCTCAGTCTCGGTCCGGGAAGCCCTGTCCATCGTCATCCCACCCCTGGCCCCCGACTCCATGCCGGGGCTCACGCTGTACATGGATCCGGCTCGGGTCACCGACACCGGAGGTGAGCGAGGAGAAACTCGGGAGGGAACCCGGGTGGAGCGACTCACCTACGTCGCCCAGGATCCCGGGGACTACACCCTGCCACCCATCGAGGTCGCATGGTGGAACCTGGAGAGGAGTCGGGTCGAACGAGAGATCCTCCCGGCCATCGAGTTCACGGTGGAGGCCAACCCAGAGGCGGAGCCGGTGTTCGAGGCGGAGATGGACCAGGACTCAGCGGCGGTTGCTCTGACGGAGCGGCCCGAGTCGCCGATAGACTGGGGAACGCTGCGGGCGGTGGCCGGGGGCCTGATGGCGCTGTTGCTACTGGTTTGGGGAGTTCGAAAGCTCCTGCCCCGGATCCGGGATTGGCTGGCCCGGCGAACGGCCGGGAGGGAGGCCAGTGAATCCCGCCGTTTCGAAGCGGTCCTCGCGGGGTGCAGGGCCAATGAGTCCCGCGTGGCTCGTGAGGCCCTGGCCCGATGGTTGGAGGCCGTGCAGGACGGGGGTGAGGTGGGGCCTCTCGCGGAACTTGCCCGGGCCCACGAACTGCCCGAGCTGGCGGCGGAGTTAGAAACCCTCGATGAACATCTCTATGGCCGGGGGGACATCAGGTGGACCGGGGCGGCCCTGGCCAGGGCCGCCCGCCACGCCCGGAGTTCACTGGAGAAGACCCGTCGCGCCCACCGGAAAGAAGATCGTCCCTTCGGCCTGTCGGACCTCAATCCGGGTTAGGAACGGGCTGATGGTCTTCGCGCTGCCTCCCCACCCATCAGCGAGCCGTCCTGTGGGTCACCCCATCAGGTCGCTGAGCCGCTCCTGGAGCTTTTCCCACTTGCCTTTCGCCCAAACGGTCAGATCAACGATTCCCTGGGTCGTGCGGACCAAAGAGTAGTACCCCGCTACGGCCTCCCAATCGACCACATTCATGAACGCCTTGATGTAGTCGGGTCGCCGGTTCTGATAGTTGAGATAGTAGGCGTGCTCCCACACGTCGATACCCATGATGGGCACCTTTCCCTGAGAGATGGGGTTGTCCTGGTTCGCCGTCGTTTCCACGCTGAGACTTCCGTCATCGTTCACGCACAGCCAGGCCCAACCGCTTCCGAAGACCGTACCCGCAGCGGCGCTGAACTGCTCCTGGAATCCGGCGAAAGAACCGAACGCTTCGTCGATGGCGTCACCGAGCAGGCCGTCCGGCGTCCCGCCGCCGCTTGGACTCATGATGGTCCAGAAGATGGTGTGGTTCAGGTGGCCGCCACCGTGGTTTCTCACGGCTCCTCGAACGCTCTCGGGCAGAGAGTCCAGTTTCATGACCAGCTCGAGGGCCGTGCGAGACTGGAGATCGTCGCTGCCTTCCAGGGCTGCGTTCAGCTTGGTCACATAGGTCTGGTGATGCTTGGAGTGATGGATCTCCATGGTTCGGGCGTCGATGTGGGGCTCGAGGGCCGCATAGTCGTAGGGGAGTTCGGGGAGGATGTGGCTCATGGTGGTTCCTTTGTTGTGGTCGACGCTCTCGGTAGTGGTGCCGGCTGTCTCGATCTCAGGAAATCGAGGCTCAGGGGCTCCCCGGGGGCCGCAAAGAGGTCACCGGAGTTGAAGGAAACCCCAGCCCTTCGGGATGGTTCCTGGCCCCTATTGAACGGGCGCGGTCAGTCGTGCCAGTCGAACGGCGAACTTGAACCAGAACGGCTTCGTTCCATCTCTCGGTCTGGGTTGGCGGTGTGGAATAGTGGCCACGGGCACTAATCGACGCTAGCAGGAATGGGTCACGGGCATTCCGGGGTCCCACAGGACGTTTGCCGTGCGGCCATCTCCTGTGCCACATTATCCGCCGATCAGAGGCCCTTTTGGGGGGCCTCACTCACGGCTGGCGCGGGAGGGGCACTTCCCTGAGTACCCTTCGCGAACTCAACAGGAAAACTCCATGAGCAACAAGGAAGAGTCCCAGGCCCCAGGGACCCCGGGCCAGCTCCAGCGGTGGTTTCTCCTGGTTCTGGCCCTGCTCATCACCGTCGGGTTCTACCGGGTGGTGGAACCGTTTATCATCTCGGTCCTCATGGCGGCCATCCTCGCAGGGATGACTGGCCCCTTTTTCCAGTGGTTGGTGAAGAAAACCAGGGGGCGGGAACGGACCTCCGCGGTCCTGACCGTGCTGGCCATCCTCCTGCTGATCGTGGGCCCCACCATCTTCTTCGTCGGCATGCTTGCCAACGAGGCTTTGAAGGTCAGCGAGGCGGTAGGTCCTTGGATTCAGGAACAGGCGCAGAACCCCGGAACCATCGAGCTCGGCTTCGGGACCTGGGCCAGAAATCTCCCGGTGGTGGGGGACCTTATCCCGGACAGAGAGGTCATCCTCGGAAAGCTCGGGGAGATCGCCCGGCTCATCGGAGGGTTCCTGGTAAGTGGGCTCGGCGCGGCTACCCGTGGCACGTTCAACTTCATCCTTCAGCTCTGCATCATGCTCTACGCCAACTACTTCTTCCTCCGATCGGGGAAGGACATGTTGGCCAAGATCATGTACATCGTGCCTCTCGAGTCGGACCAGGAGGATCGGCTCGTTTCCCGCTTCGTCTCCGTGACCCGGGCCACTTTGAAAGGCACCCTGGTCATTGGGGTCATCCAGGGAACCCTGGCAGGCCTGGCTTTCGCCGTAGCCGGACTCGAGGGAGCTCTCTTCTGGGGCACGATCATGGCCGTGCCCTCCATCATTCCCGCCGTGGGCGCGGCTGTCGTGTGGATTCCGGCCGTGATCTATCTGCTTTCCACCAGCCATGTCCTG
>JAUXEE010000236.1 GCA_030618065.1 Gemmatimonadota bacterium | reverse complement strand
CCCTAACGGGCCCTTACCCCTTCCAACGCCCCCTGGATAAGCCGATAGGCCGCCTGTCTGGACAGCTCCCCCGGATCCGCGTCATAGGCCGGTGTGGAGGCGATTCCCAACCCTGCCACCCTCGGGTACTTGAACATCTCGGTAAGGGCAGCCGCCAGCTCCTGGCTCGTGGGTCCGTCCGGAACCGTAAGCCCGTGCCCCTGGACCTCACGGGGGTCCAGGACATCCATGTCGATATGGACGTAGATGAGGTCTACCGCCTCTGACAGACGGGCCATCTGGCTGTGGAGAGCGTCGCTCCTGTCCCGTATGTCCTGGGTGGAGATCAGGGCCAACTGGTGCTTCTCGATGAGTTCCTGCTCCTCCGGATCGGTGTCCCGCACGCCAGCCATGACGATGTGCTCGGTGGAGATGGGTGGATCCAGATGGGACTCGGTTCTGAGGCGATTCAGGGCCAGTCCCGCCGAGACGGCCACCGGCATTCCGCCCAGCATTCCGCTCAGGGTGGTTTCCGGAGTGTTGAAATCACCGTGGGCGTCCACCCAGACCAAGCCTATGGTGAGGGGGCCTCCGGTCGGATTCGAATCCTGGAAACCACCGAGCATGCCGATGAGGGCATTACAGTTGGCGAGGAGGCCAACGGTGAGGTAGCCCTCCTCCTCGTTTGCGGCCACGAATTCGGCCAGGTGCCCGTTTGCCAACCCGAGGCGGTGCCACTCGCCATACTCCCTGGACTCCTCCGGGGTGAGGCCCACGGTGTTGATGGCCTTTAGCTCGAAGCCGGCCTGGGCCAGGGCGTCGGCGATGCCCCCCTCCTCCAGGTAGTCGGGATTCCGGGAGAGCTCTGCCACGTTTCGTTCCCCGTGGTAGGGCTGCTTGACCAGAGCGACTCTGAGGGCGCCGTCCGAGTCTCGGTACCGGCCGGCGTCGATGATGGCTTGCTCCTGGACTGGAGCGGTGGACTGCTCCGGTTCGGGGGAGCAGGAGAGGGTCAGGGCACAGAGTCCGAGGATGAGGAGTCGCATTCTCCAAGCCTTTTCGCCAAGGTGGAACGGTTGGGGGCTGCCCCAGTATTACGCGGACAGGCCGATGCATCACTTTAGGGGTGGTGGCCTCCCGCCGCCAATCCTTCCCCGACAATCAGGAGGTGGGATCGTGGCCGGCAGCAAAGCCGGCACGGTGGAGGAGTTCATCGAAACCTATGAGAGGACGCGGAAGAGATAGCGAGAGGCTGGACCTTCTGACGACGATTCTCGATATTTATTGTACACGTAGGGATTATTTTTTGCCTTTTATTGGCGAGTACGCCATGCCCAGATACGATTATCGGTGTCCAGACTGCGGACAGTCCTTCGAGGTTCGCATGTCCATGTCCGAATACTCAGAGGCCAAGAAACCCGATTGCCCGGAGTGTGGCTCCGAGAACGCCGAGCGGAGCTTCTCCTCCGTAGGCGTACTGGTTGGCTCACGGGGATCGTCCGGTGGGTCTACCATGGGTGGTGGGGCCTGCGGCCACACGGGATTCTCCTGAGCCCATTGACCTGGCCGCCCGGTCCGGGCGGGTGAGGTGGCCGTACGATTCCGGCCAACCAAAAGTTGAAGCGGGCTGGCCTGAAGGTCAGCCCGCTTCGGATTCGGGGAGGCGCCTCGTCTCCGCGAGAATCTTTTCGGCACGAGCCGGATTGAAGATGGAGCACACACAGAACCGAGCCAGGGTCCGGGCGGCCTCCTCAGGGGTCTGCCGATCGCACCGGACCCGCTCGAGCATCTTCCCGGCCAGGGCGAAGGAGATGGTTCCATGCCCACACATGGTGCTGAGCTCCAGGACCTCCTTCTGGGGTAGTTTGTCGGTTCGCCCAAGGAACCCCAGGGAGTACTCCACGCTGTGCCGGGTGATGTCGCATTCCTGACAGCATTGAGCTGCCCGATCGGCCAGGGCGCTGATGTTGATGGATACTCCCAGGTCCAGTTCCCGGAGTTCCCGGACGAAGGATGCCATGGCCTCGTAGCTGTCAAACACCGCCGCCACGATTCCGGAGGCGTCGACGCCGTCGATGACCCCCTGAGGATCGGGAGAGGTCTCCCTGCGCCAGTGGACTGAGGGACCCAGCTCCTTCTGAGGTTGGTACCACCCGCCCTTCTTGGCGTCCCCCAGATTCACGGGACCATGTTTCAAGGCCCGTCGAAGGAACTCCTTCTCCTTAACCACCGCGTCGGCGTCGTTCAGACCCCGAGCCGGCATGGCGAAAACGATGTAGTCCCCGGTCAGATCCTCCCGTCGTCCAAACCGATGAAGGGAGTGGGTCATGATGCCATCTCCACCCGCCCGAGGCCCAGGTTGGTCTTGGCCCTGAGGATGGGGTATCCAACTTCGGGTAGCAGGCTCTCGAGCTCGTTCCCCCCCGATTCGTCGCACCGGGCGGCAACTCCCACCGCCATCACGGTCTCGATTTCTTCGGCCACGCGTCCCAGGACATCCAGGACCATCTCCACCTGCCCCATGGGCATTCGGAACTCGATGATGGCGGACATGACCTTTTCGTCCAGTACCTCGGGGTTGATAAGGCCACGAGTCCGATCGGTCATGAGGTCGGTTACGGGGTTCTTCTCTTCGAACTCGACCCCGATCTCGGCAAGGGACATGGCCACCCTCTGGATGTCATGGAACCGAGCACCGACGGAGGGCCTCCCCAGCTCCACCACGAACCCGGCGAAGCCCGGACCGAGGCGTCCTGTGACGTCGTTGGTCTTTACCTCCTCCGTTCCGCGGCCCAGAATCCCGGTGCTCTCGTGGGTCAGGAGGACATCGCTAAACACTCGGCGCACGGCCCGGGGCCACTCCAACTCCTGGGGGATGATGGCCGAGGTGGGGCAGACGTCGGGCTCAGGGTCGAAACGGAAGCGGAATAGAGCGAAGGTCCTGCGGATGAATCGGACGAGGGAGGGGTTCAGCCGCTCCATGCTCATGCCCCGGTAGCAGGCGTAACACTCCACGCATTCGTCCTCGTCCACGATGGCTCTTCGTGTGGATGGATCGATGGAGATGGCACCCATGGGGCAAACGGCCACGCAGTTCGCACACTCCACGCATCGCTTCGGATCAATTCTCATCTCACCAGGCTCTCCACCAACTCCATGGACGAAATCGGTTCTGCACCGGTGAAATGCCGGATCTGTTGCCGGCAGGAGAAGCCGGGGGCCACGACCGCTGTGTCCGGCCCCGTTGCCCTGATCGCCGGGAAGAGCTTCCGCTCTCCCACGGCCTCGGAAAGGGCGTAGTGTTCCTTCTCGTACCCGAACGAGCCTGCCATTCCGCAGCATCCGGCATCCGCGTCTATGACCGTGCTGCCGGGGATCCGGCCCAGGAGTTTCATGGCCGGCCCGAGCCCACCCAGCGCTTTCTGGTGACAGTGGGCGTGGAGGAGAATGCGCTCGGGCCCGGTGGCGAAATGGGGCCCAGCGGCGAAATGGGGTCCAGCGGCCGACCCGGGTTCTCCCTCGACCTCGGAGTCGCTCCCATCCCTGGCCTCCAGCGCCGATTCGGCCCACTCCTCGAAGGTGAGACAGGCGGCGGAAACCTCTTCGGCCAACCCCCTCAGCTCACCCTTCAGGAGGAGGGGATGGTCGTCCCGGACGGCCGAGTAGCATCCGGGTTCGCAGAAAACGATGGGGACACCGGCCCGGGCCAATGGGGCCAAAGTTCGGACTGTTGCCTCCGCCTGCTTCCGGGCTTCCTCGAGAAAGCCCTTGGAGATTTGAGGTCGGCCGCAGCAAACCCGTGGGGGGACCTCCACTTGAATTCCCAACTTTTCCGCAAATCTGACTGCGGCGATACCCTGCCACGGTTCGTAGTGGTTCGTGAAGGTGTCGGCGAAAAGGGCAATCCGCGGCCTGGCCGGTCCGGTCTCGTCTGACCGGCAGCCCGCCCTTGCCTCGTCTGACCGGCGGCCCGTCCCTGCCTCGCCAGGCAGGCGGCCCTGTCCCACCCTCCGCCACCAGCATGTGAAGGTGTGCCGGGTCGCGGTCGGGATCCGTCTGCGACCATCGATTCCCAGGATCTTCTCATTGATCCATCGGGTCGGGGCACTCTGGAGGATCCAATTGGAGAGGGGGGCAAGCCGGCTGCCCCAGATGGCGGCCTGTTCCGCGGAAGCCAGCATCCGGGAGCGAAGCGGGGCCCCGTGTTCACGATGGTACTGATACAGGAACTCGCTCTTCAGCCGGGCCATGTCTACGCCGGTGGGGCACTCCGACTTGCAGGCTTTGCACTCGAGACACAGATCCAGAACCGGGTAGAGGGCCGGG
>JAUXEE010000237.1 GCA_030618065.1 Gemmatimonadota bacterium | reverse complement strand
CGAAGAGGCGGACAGCATAACGCTGGATCCACATAAATGGCTCTTTCAGCCCTACGAAACCGGTTGCTTGCTGGTCCGGGACACGGGACTTCTGGAGAACGCTTTTCGGATTCTTCCAGAGTATCTCCAGGACACCGCCCTGGGGAAGGAGCACGTCAACTTCGCCGACCGGGGCATCCAGCTCACCCGAGGGTTCCGGGCCCTGAAAGTGTGGATGTCCATTCAGATCCTCGGCCTGAGAGCATTTCGGGAAGGCATTCAGGCGGGAATCAGCTATGCGAGGAAGGCCGAGAGATTCATCAACCTGTCGCCCGACCTGGAGATGATCGGGCCGTCCTCTCTGGGGATCGTATGCTTCCGGTTCCGGCCCCCGGACGCCGAGCTGACCCTGGAGGAGCTCGAGGAAGTGAACCTGGGCATTCAGGATGAGATCGTTGCGTCCGGGCTGGCCATGATGTCATCGACCCGCCTTCGGGGCGAGTTCTCACTTCGGCTTTCCATTTTGAATTACCGGTCCACCTGGCAGGATGTCCAGGAGACTCTGGAGGCCGTGGAGGCCATCGGTCAGCGCCTGGCCATGGAGAGGGGAAGCTCTTGAGCCCGATTCCCCCGGTGGTGGTTCGCCTGGTGAAGGGGTCTCTGCTTTTCTTCCCTCTCCTTACGGCCTTCTTCTGGCTGGGGACTCCCCTGGGATTTTGGGGCGCCATGTACCTGGCCTTTCTCCTGGAGCTTCTCCCAGCCCTTGCGGTGGCCCAGCTCCAGCTGGTGGAGGACGAGGGGCCCCTCCCCCGGGTACCCGTCTATGTCTCTTCAGCGGTCGTCATCCTTGGGATCGGAGGGATGGGCCTCAGGGTGGGATGGGGAGAGCTGGGAGTTGAGGCCATGGGCCTCGCTCCTGCCCCGTGGGGATCGGTGCTTGTCTGGACCGTCGGCCTGTCCCTGGCGGCTCTCATCCTCCTCTGGGCCTTCCTGCTCTTTCGGAAAGTCGCCGGGGTACGAGAAAGCGCTTTGTTGGTTCAGCTCCTCCCAAGAACCGGGACGGAGAAGGTCCTTTTCGTCTTCCTCTCCTTTGCGGCCGGGGTGGGTGAGGAGATCGCGTACCGGGGGTACCTCATTCCGGCCCTCACCCTTCTTTTGGGATGGGAGTGGGGGGCTGCCATCCTTTCTTCCGCCGTTTTTGGGCTGCTTCATGCTTACCAGGGGTGGCTGGGGATCGCACGGACGGCTGCCCTCGGGATGGTCCTGGCGGCATCGTTCATTTTGTCAGGGGCCCTCTGGCCGGCTATCCTGGCCCATGCCATTGTGGACCTGATCGTCGGGTTGGTTCTCGGCGAAACCTTTGTGAGAGAGTGACGGACAATGGAGATCGACTTGGCCATTCTGGCCGATGCGGCCACCGTGGACGCTGCGGGAAAGATAAATATTCTCGGTATCTTCGATCGCATTTCAACCTCGGGGTTCCCTGCCCAGCATCCCCACATCTCGCTGGTCCTCCGGTTTGGGGCTTCCATGAAGGAGGCGGGAGACCACAAGGTGGAGATCGTCCTGAAAGACCCTGACGGTGTAGAAGTGGTTCGGTTGAATGGTGACATCAAGGTCGGCCCGGGACCGGCGTCGGCGGGTGGAAGGGTCCGTGTTCCTCAGGTCGTGAATATGTACCGTCTCGTATTCCAGAAGCCCGGTCGGTATGCCTTCGACATCGCTGTGGACGGTGAGCACCAGGTTTCCGTCCCGCTCTTCATCCACGACGCCACCCCACGAGGCCCGATAGCCCAGGCCTGAGGAGTGTTCGGAAAAGCGTGGAAAGCCCAGGCCCTCTTCGGTCAAAACGCGGTGTTTCAAGGAAATGGTAGCTTTCGGGTGGGGGACAGGGTACATATTCTCGAGAGGGGGAGTAGGCGCCCTGAAACAAACCCGGCACCCTCCGGTACCGATGGATAGTCACCCTGAGGGACCCTCAATGAGTGGAAGTCGCCTGGAGACGCTGCGCCGAATGGCCGAGGACCGTCCCGGCGATGCCCGCCTCCAGTTCGGCCTGGCGGTGGAGCTTCTGAACCGGGGGGAAACCCGAGAAGGGGCCTCTGCCCTCCGAGGTTACCTGGATCTCGCCGATGACGAGGGGAACGGGTGGGGTCGATTGGGGGCCGCATTGGCGGATCTGGGAGAGGTGGAGGAGGCCAGGGAGGCCTACGCCCGGGGGCTCGAAATCGCTACGCGGCGGGGCCATAGTGGGCTGGCGGAGGAGTTCCAGGAAGCGTTGGAGGATCTCTCGTGACAGGACCAGAAAAGGAGAAGGCACAAACGGCTGACTTCCATGAGGAGGCGTTGCCTCACATGGACGCTGTCTTCCGTTTCGCCCTACGCCTCGCCGGCTCGAGAGATCTGGCGGAGGACCTGGTTCAGGAGACCTTCCTCCGGGCCTTTCGGTCCTGGGAAAAATACACGCCGGGAACCCAATGCAAGAGTTGGTTGTTTACCATCTGCAGGAATGTCTTCCTCCGGCAGAGAGAACGGGGGCAGCGACACGATGAAATCGTCTCCGAGAACGTGGATAGAAGCTCGGGGCCCTTCGAAGTCGTGAACCCGGTTTGGGTGAAAGCGGTGAAGGCTGATCCCGAAGGTGATTTCTTCGATGCCATCGTGGACGAGGTGGTCCTTCAGCGCATTCAGGAGCTGCCGGAGGATTACAGGACGGCTGTGATCCTCTCGGACCTGGAGGGTTTTTCCTATCAGGAGATTGCCGAGATGACGGACGTGCCGGTAGGGACGGTGAAGAGCCGACTCTTCAGAGGGCGCCGGGTATTGCAGGGTGCCTTATACGATTATGCAGTCTCCATGGGGTACATCAAAGGTACCCCCGACGAGGCCTGAGGGTTGTTAATGACTGTTTTCGACCGATTGAAACGACTCCTGGGGAGTCCGGACGCTCCGACGTCCCACTCCGAGGAGGACGGTAGGGGTTCCGGAGCATGTAAGCCCATCTCCTGCATGGAAGCCATGGCCAGGCTCCAGGAGTATCTGGATCGGGAGCTGGATGAGGTCTCCCACCAGGAAGCGGCCCACCATTTCTCCATGTGCCAGAAGTGCTTCCCTCACCTGAAATTGGAGGAACGTTTCCGAGATCTCCTTCATCATTCTCAGGAGGGTGAAGTTTGTCCCGATCACCTGAAGGAGCAGGTGCTGGAACTGTTGGCTGCCGAAGGGGGAGAGCCGAGGGAGGGGAAAGAGAGACCGCCGCCGGCATAGGGTGAGGCGAAGTCTCATGCCATGAGCCGCGGGCCCCGACCGGGCTGGCGGCTTTTTGTCGCTCGTTTTCCGGGTTTTTGCCTGGTCGGATTCGGCGTCAGATTCCTTATCGGATCCGGTGTCGGCCTATTCCGACCTTGCCAGCTTTCTCCGATTCTCGGAGGTTGAGGCCGGCCCCCGGAACCAATCGGGTGTCAGCGGGCGAACCGGAAGAACAGTCACCCGAACCGAGCGAAGGGCAAGGAATGGCTACGGCCGAGAAGAGAGAGAGGATCCTCTCCCGCCTCATCGAGGAGGAGATGAAGGAGTCCTTCCTGGACTACTCCATGAGCGTCATTGTCCAGAGGGCTCTACCGGATGTCCGGGACGGCTTGAAGCCTGTCCATAGGCGCATCCTGTTCGCCATGCACGAGCTGGGTCTGACACCGGATCGGCCGTACAAGAAGAGTGCTACGGTGGTAGGGGACGTCCTGGGGAAATACCATCCCCACGGGGATACGGCGGTCTATGACACCCTGGTTCGTATGGTTCAGGATTTTTCCCTTCGTTACCCCCTGGTGGATGGCCAGGGCAACTTCGGCTCCATCGATGGTGACTCGGCTGCAGCCTACCGCTACACCGAGGCCCGCTTGGCCCGGCCGGCTACCTACCTTCTTTCGGATATCGAAAAGGAGACGGTGGATTGGGCGCCGAATTTCGACGATAGGCTGGAGGAACCGACCGTTCTACCAGGACGGTTCCCGAATTTCCTCGTGAATGGGAGCGCCGGAATCGCGGTGGGGATGAGCACCAATGTGCCACCCCATAACCTTCGGGAAGTGGGTGAGGCGGTGAGGATCCTGGTGAACGATCCCGAATGCACCGTCGAGGATCTCTTGCGGGTGCTTCCGGGGCCGGATTTTCCCACGGGCGGGTTCTTAGTGGGCCTGGAGGGAGTCCGGGACATGTACGAGACGGGACGGGGGCGTCTGGTCATGCGTGCCAGGGTGGTGAAGGAGGCCCTCAGAGGAGGAAAGCAACAGCTCGTCGTGATGGAGCTTCCCTATGGGG
>JAUXEE010000153.1 GCA_030618065.1 Gemmatimonadota bacterium | reverse complement strand
GCGCTGGGTATGTCCCCCTTTGGCCCCTCACGCGGCGCGAGCAACTCGGGCAGGGCACGGCTGGGAGTTGGACGGAACTCATCGAGACAGAGCCGGCCCAATGGCCCGAACTGCTAGAGGCTGAACGGGGGCCCGGTGAGGCATGGCAGGTGCTGGCCGCCCGAGGCGGCTACCCCACTCCCGCCCACGAACTCCGTCGACCGGAGCAGCGGTCCCATTGGTTCGATGGCTACGCGGCCACATACCTGGAGCGGGACCTCCGGCAGCTCTCGGCCATCGAGAACCTGGCCGACATGCGGCGACTGATGGCGGCGCTCTGCCTCCGATTGGGCGGGCTCATGAACCAGGCTGAGCTGTCCCGGGACCTGGGACTCCCTTCCTCTACGGTCCAGCGGTTCCTGAACCTGTTGGAGGTCTCATACCAACTGGTGAAGGTGCCGGGTTACTCGGTCAACCGCACCCGCCGCCTCATCAAGGCCCCGAAGATCTACTGGAGCGACACGGGACTCGCCATGCACCTGGCGGCCGAGACCTCCCCTCGGGGGGCCCACCTGGAGAACCTCCTCCTCACCGATCTCCTGGCCTGGGCCGGCACGGCCCCCAAGCGACCCAACGTGCTGCATTGGCGCACCGTCACCGGGGCGGAAGTCGACTTCGTCATCGAGCTGCCCGACCGGCTCCTCCCCATCGAGGTCAAGGCATCACGGCGGGTCACCCACGGTGACGCTCGCCATCTCCGGACTTTCTTGGCTGACTACCCGGCCGCACCGGGAGCCCTCCTCCTCTACGACGGGGACGATGTGTTCTGGCTGGACCAAGGCATCCTCGCGACGCCGTGGCGCCGGGTGATCTAAGAGCCGGGGCGGCGGCATCGAGACACGAGTCTCCAAGGGGCGAAGTCAACTCAAACGGTTGGGCAATCCGGATGATGCGTTAAACTCGCTGTGCTTGACAAATCCGAAGTTCGGTCTACACTTAATTACGACAATCGTAGGTTAGTGTACACCGCAGGCGATGCCATGCACCCCATTCGGCTGTTGGAAAAAACCTTGGCCAGGCTAGCTACCGGATCGAACTACCTCTTCTCCGTTCGAGACCTGTCTGCAATCCTTCCTGGTTCCAGCCAAACGGCCTTCAACGCCTTGATAGGTCGCGCTGAAAATAACGGAATCATCCGCAGGGTATGCCGGGGTCTGTACCTGAATCCCCAAACAGATTTTCCGGCGGGGATGGTGCTCTATCATGCAGCCGCGCGTCTTCGCGCTCAGGAGTTCAATTACCTGAGTCTGGAGTCGGTGTTGTGCGATTCCGGTGTCATTTCCCAGGTTCCGATGAATTGGATCACCCTGATGTCCTCCGGACGCAGCAATACAATATCCTGCGGTTCCTTCGGGCATATCGAATTCACACACTCCAAAAGGGGACCTCAAGAAGTGGCCCCTCAGTTGACATACGACGCCAACTGTCGCATGTGGCGCGCGTCTGTTGCCCTAGCTCTCAAGGACATGAAACGAACCCGCCGGAGTTTTGATTTGGTGAATTGGGAGATCGCTGATGAGCTTGTTTGACCAGCTTGTAACCCAGGCCATGTCCAATGCGGATAACCTGGCTCCACTACGAACGGTGGTTGAAAAAGAATTGCTTCACCACGATATCTTGAGAGAAATGAGTGCCGCCGGACTTTTACGGAACCTGGTGTTCATTGGAGGAACCTGTCTGAGGCTTTGCTATGGTTCCCATCGTTTGAGCGAAGATCTTGATTTTACTGGAGGATCCGGATTTCAGGTGGAGGATCTGCAAGACCTGAGCGTCACCTTGATCGATGGACTGCAGGTCAAGTATGGTTTGACTGTTGAGATTAGCGTGCCGGTCCGATCCCCAGGCAAGGTTTCTACCTGGAAGCTTCGAGTCACGACGAACCCGTACCAAAACCACCTGCCCGCCCAAAGAATCCATATCGATATTTGCGCCATCCCCAGTCACGATCCCGTACCGATGGTATTGCGAAACCACTATGGTGTGAATATGGGCACTTCAGGGTTGATCCTCCAGGCGCAGAGCAGGGAGGAGATTCTCGCGGACAAAGTGCTTGCCTTGACTCTGCGGCCCAATCGCATGAAGAATCGCGATCTGTGGGATATTGGCTGGCTCAACCAGCAAAATGTTGGTTTATCGGTTGAATTAGTAGCCAAAAAGATTGTTGATCGAGGGCTAAGCACTCAAGAATTCATCTCTCTCCTGGATTCACGTTCACGGTTGCTTGTCGAAAACAGGGAGGTCCAGGCGGAGTTCATTGGAGAAATGAGACGCTTTTTGCCTCCAGAAACAATGGCTGAAACCGTGGCAAGAGATGATTTTTGGCAGTACTTGTCAGGTGTAGTAAATACTGAATCTCAGATCCTGATACGGAAGTTGGAAAGGAAGGAAGACCCCAACGGATTCAGGATGTGATTGTGTCCCGGAGGCTGTGGGTGGCGAAAACCCCATCCGAGTGGCGCGGGGGCTTACGGATGACTCAAGAGCGGCACGCCCACGGGTAGGCTGTCGAGAGCCGGTGCCAGGGTGCGACGGGCATCTGGCTGGACCTAAACAGACTTGTGCCCATGACGACCGGGGTTTGAGCAGGTTAAGGTGCTCGTCCCGCCACGTGCACGCGATGATGGGATCAGCCTTGGGAAGGCGGGAGATCAGGCAGCGAGGCGCGGTATCCCGCACTTTGCCATCAATCCTCAGCCAACCACCGGTGGGCCGGCTCTTCCAGCGCCAATGGGCGTGGAATCCCTCGCGGTGCCACTTCATGACGGTGGCAGGCTGAACGACGGCAGGGGCTCGGTGCCAACCATGCCAGAGGCGGCGTGGGCAGATCCAGATGAGCCGGTCACTGTTCTTGGGCCGCGGCCTCCCGGACTGCCGCTGGAGCACCATCAACTGGTGACGGAGCGCGATGTTCTCGAGTGCGAGATTCCGTCGACTCCTCGGTCCCTCCCCCCGGGTCGCTGCACGGGGACAGGGCCATCTCAAATTCCTCAAAAACCCATGGATCCTCCTCATCGCCTAGTCCGGCCCGAAGGGCCTCGTTCGCCTCCTCCAGGCCGATCCTACCCAGAGCCCAGGCAGCGTGGCCCCGAATCAAAGGCTCGGGGTCGTCCAGGGCCCGAGCCAGAACCGGCACCGCCTCCGGAGACCCCCAATTCCCCAAGGCCACTGCCACGTTCCTCAGGAAACCTCGTCGCTTGGCCCTCTTGACAGGGCTTCCACTGAACCGGGAAGCGAACTCCTCTTGGGAAAGCCCCATCAACTCCATCAACCCCGGACCGTCGGTGTCGGGTCCAGCATGGTACGCCGGCTCCGCCGCCGGCCTGGCAAACCGCAGGTTCCATGGACACACCTCCTGGCAGATGTCGCAGCCGAAGATGCGGTTTCCCATGGACCGACGAAGCTCTCTGGGAATGGGCCCTTTCAATTCGATGGTCAGATAGGAAATACACCGCCGGGCATCCATCACCGGGGCGCCCCTCTCGTCCCGGCCCAGGAGGGCTCCGGTCGGGCATGCATCCAGGCAGGCCTCGCAAGTTCCGCAGTGTTCGGTTTCGAATGGAGAATCCACCGGAAGAGGCAGGTCCAGGAGAAGCAATCCCAGAAAAAAGTAGGAGCCTCGCCCGGGATGAATGATCATCGTGTTCTTTCCGAACCACCCCAACCCGGCCCGCTGGGCAAGCTCCCGCTCCAGAATGGGGCCCGTATCCACATAGGCGAGACCCCGCACATCCTCCGCCAACCCCCGGCTCTGAGCCTCCCGGCGAAGCCAACCCGACAATTCCTGCAGGCGGACCTTCAAGACGTCGTGATAATCCTCCCCCCGTGCGTAACGGGCCACGACACCTCGAGAGAGATCGCCGGGGATTCCTGGGGAATCCTCCTGGTAATAGTCCTGGGCCAGCACCACCACGGAGTGAACCGTCTCCATGGTTCCCGTGAGATCCCCCCGCCTGGCCACAGCATCGGGTCGGGCCAGGTAACCCATCTCACCATGAGAGCCCTGGTCGATCCACTCCCGGAAGAAAGGGACATACGTTGAGGGATCAGGGGCGCAGATCCCCACCTCCTGGAACCCCAGGCGAAGAGCCTCCGACCGAAAGTCTCGAACCAGCCGGTCCACTAGGATTCCGACCCGGTCGAGGGTCTAGTCCGCACCTGTCGGGGCATCTCGTAGCTACGTCCTTTCCATTGGATCCGGGTACCTCGCCACCAGCTTCTCAGGAAGATGTATCCGGCCAGAACGGAGCCCAACGGATAAAGAAGGCCGAATAGGGGATTTCCCTTCATCAACGCTGAAGCCCGGCTCCAGATCAACACACCGAAACCCGTCGTCAGCGCCCCCCAGAGAAGGGGTGTTCCCTGGTTTCCGGTGGCCAGGGCCCAGGGCAGAGTGGCCGGGGGAAGGAGCCAGAGGGTGACGCCGACGGCCAGGGACAGGGGCATGATAATGGGGAGCAGCCAGCCGGAAGTAGTCTGACGACCCGCGGTCGCCACGTTCTTCGACCACCCCTCCACCAAACCCCTGAGAGAGCTGTACATGCGGGTCTGAAGTCCCTCTGCGCCGCGAACCACCAACTTCCACCCTCCCCGGACCAGGAGTTGGGCCAGGCGAAGATCCTCCACCACCTCCCCCGCCACCGCCTCGTGTCCCCCCAGCGCCTCGTAGACCTCCCGCCGGAAGAGGAGGTATTGGCCGTTGGCGATGGCGTGTCTCCATTGGTGGGGCTTTTTGGGCGTTCCGGCCCTGGGGAATCGACCAGCCAGAAGCATGAAGAACTGGGGTTGGAGGAGCCGCTCCCAGAAAGTGTCCATGATCTGACGGCCAATGAGGGTGTAGACGTCTGCGCCCTCCTCCCTCAATCCCCCTACCGTTCGACCCAGGAGGTCCGGCGCATGAAGAGTGTCGGCATCGGTGAAGAGGAGCAGGTCGCCCCGGGCCACCTCCGCCCCCTGCCAACAGGCCCAAGGTTTCCCAAACCACCCGTCCGGGAGGGGCCTCCCCCTGATGAGACGCACCCTCGACGGGTTCTCAGCGGACAAACTCTCCACGATTTCTGCCGTGCTGTCCTGGCTTTCGTCGTCCACCACCAGGATCTCGAAGGCCGGGTAATCTGACGCGGCCAGAGACGATACACACGCTCCGATGTTGGCCTCTTCGTTCCGTGCGGGGACGACGATGGAGACGAGGGGCGCTTCTCCATCTTCCCATGAGGACGGGGCGGGAAGGCCCCGAGGGTTCCGGAAAAAGAGGGCCATGAAAAGGCCAACGCAGAGCCAGGGTATGGAGAGTAAGAACAGTTCCACCGAGCACATCCTCCAGGGAAGCGAACTCTCCTTCAAGCTATGGCCTCAATCAGACCCTGGCGCCAGTCCGGCGTCTCACTCTACCCTTGGGGTTCGAGAGCAACCGCCACCGTTTTACCTTGAAAAACGAGTGGACGTCGATCGTTTTTCAACATATTCTGAAGCAAACTTCCGAGCACCTTGACCCATCCTGACGCCGTAACGCACTGACTCACCGCCACCCCCTGGAACCAACCGCCATGTCCCTGTCGCTCCAAGAAGCCCGGGCCGAATTCCCCATCCTGAAGACCCATACCTACCTGAACTCGTGCTCCTTGGGAGCTCTGTCTCTCCGGGCCGAGGCCTACCTGGATGACTTCCGGGAGCGGTGGCACACCATGGGGGCCTCG
>JAUXEE010000075.1 GCA_030618065.1 Gemmatimonadota bacterium | reverse complement strand
GACTCTACTAACCCAAACAGGCGAAAGACCATGACGATTCTGAGTTCCATCAATCCCCTGAACGGTGAGGTGATCGGGAGTGTCGAGACCACTTCTCCGGACGAAATCCCCGACCTGGTGGCCCGAGCCCGGGCTGCCCAGGGGCCATGGGCTGCCCTGGGATTGGAGGGACGGGCCGAACTCCTGGGCAAGGCTGCCCGCCGCTTCGTCCAGGATGCCAAGTCCTTGGGCCGCCTCATGACGGAGGAGATGGGGAAGCCGTTGAAGGAGGCAATTCCGGAAGCGGGGACAATCGGCACCGGCCTCCTGGGGGAGCTGAAGGAGATCGTTGAGGCCCTGAAACCGGAAACCTTCCAGCAGGGTCCCCTCCGATCCGTGGTCCACCATGATCCCTTCGGGGTGTGCGCAGCCATCACGCCCTGGAATTTCCCCATGGCCATGCCCAACTGGATGGTCCTCCCATCCCTGGCCGCCGGAAATGCGGTGCTCTTCAAACCCTCGGAGGAGACGCCCCTTTGCGGCCAGGCCTACGCCGACATTCTGGGGGAGCACGTACCCCCGGACGTGTTCACCGTGGTCCACGGAGCGGACGAGCAGGGGAAGGCCCTGGTCCAGGCAGACGTGGACCTCATCGCCTTCACGGGCTCACGGGAAGTCGGAAAACACATTCTCCGCTCCGCCAGCGGAGGCTTGAAGCGGGTGATCCTGGAGTTGGGGGGTAAGGACCCCATGATCGTTCTGGACGACGCGGATCTGGAGGAGGCGGCGAAATTCGCTTCCTGGAATGGTTTCAGGAACGCCGGGCAGGTGTGTGTCAGCACGGAGCGGATCTACGTGCACAGGGACGCGGCAGACCGCTTTGAAGCCCTTCTTGTCCGGGAGGCGGGGGAGATGATCGTGGGAGATGGCCTGGAGGCACAAACCACAGTCGGACCTATGGTTAACGAAGGCCAGAGGCAGCACGTCCTGGATCAGTTGTCCGAGGCGGTGAAGGGAGGCGCCAAGATTCTCACGGGAGGCGTGGATCACTCCGCGCCCTTCATCAAACCGACAGTCCTGGCCGATGTGGCCGAGGATCTTTCCATCTCCCGGGACGAAACCTTCGGCCCTGTCATCTGTGTCACACGGGTCGCCTCGGATGATGAAGCCATCGATAAGGCCAACGCCACGCCCTTCGGTCTGGGCGCCGTGGTCTTCGGGAAGGACCCGGATCGAGCGGAAAAGGTGGCACGCCGGCTCACCGCCGGGATGATCGGGATCAACCGGGCATGCGGCGGAATCAAAGGAACACCCTGGGTAGGTGCAGGGGAAAGCGGGTACGGCTTCCACAAGGGCAAGGATGGTCACCGGCAATTCACACAGACCCGTGTCGTCAGCACGTCCGAATAGGGAAAGGGAACAAAGCCACTTTCCAGAGCCGGAAGCTGATGGGGGAGGCCGTCGGTACCCGGCTCAGTCCTTGCGAGGGCCTGGGCGGGGGCCTTGGGGGGCGCCAAGGGCCAAACCCACCCGCCGACCCATCTGATAACCCTCGTCGTACCCCCTGGCGAAATCGAAGGATATCTGATCGGGATCCGCCTCATTTTGAGGCGCCGGGTTCGGTTCGGGTGAGGGGGCGGCTTCGGGTGAGGAGGCGGCCTCGAGTGAGGTCGCCGCATGCGGGTTGGAGAGCTCAGCCGGCGCCGTGGTCCCCTCCGGCGCCTGGCCACTCAGGATTCGGGCCACGCCAAGGAGGGTTTGGATCGTCTCTTCCCGGGTCGGGGCTTCAGGATCCAACGCACCCATGGTCTCCCGCCATTCAGAAAGGGGAGTGGCTCGAAGAGCCATGGCAGCCACCTTCAGGGTGGAGGCAGCACCGGGTAAGGGTGGAATCACCGGGCCATCCCTCGCCTCTGGAGACTCTGAAAGAACCGGTACCGGTGTCCGCCCCTCTATCACCGTCTCTACCCAGTGGGAGGTCAGGTACTTCCGAATCCATTCCCAAGTCTCCTGGGACCGCAACCAGAGCTCCTGGTTGCCATTCGCCAGTTGAGCGAACTCAGCGCAGCGATTGGCCGCATGTTCGACGTGACGGAGCGCCCGTTCCACCTGAGACTCTGAAGTGAGCCCATCGGGAGTGGCTTCGTCCAGGGCGGGAAGGAGGAGACTGAGCCTTTTTCCGAGAGCGTCGAAAGGCCCCCACGGCATCTCGCTCAAATCCATCTCGAGCCCGATGCGGGAATTGGGACCATCCCAGGACCGTACGATGACGGGGACCCTCTTCAAAAGGGTCCCGTCCTCAGCTTTCGGCTCTCCGCTCATCTTCGCCTTGCTTGGAGGAGACTCTATCCTTGAAATATAATCGAAGGAGCCCGTGGAACGTAAACAAATGTGTGTCCCGCCGGCCTCAAGCGCTCCCGGTAGAGTCTCCCTCATCGAGACAGACGGTAGCCAGCCTTCCTGACCGTGAGAATGTAGCGGGGATGGGCCGGATCGTTTTCGAGTTTTCGGCGAAGTTCCGAGAGGTGGACATCAACGGTCCTGGTGTTGACGTTGGCGTTTCCATACCCCCAGACCTCCTTCAACAACTCTTGTCGGCTTATGACCGCCCCCCGTCTCTCCAAGAGGGCCACCAGGAGATCGAACTCCTTCGGGGTCAATTCCACCGGCTCCCCCCCTCGGAACACCGTGCGAGTCGAGGAAGACAACTCCACATCCCCGAAGGTCATCACGTCGGAGGCGCCGGCTTCTCTTCCTCCGGCACTCCCCTCGGTACCTGTCTGAACTCTTCTGAGAAGAGCCCGAACCCGGGCCAGAAGCTCAGCGGTGGAGAAGGGCTTGGTGACGTAGTCGTCAGCTCCGAAGTCAAAGCCAAGAACGACATCGGATTCCTGGCTTCTGGCCGTGAGAATCAGAATTGGGAATCGATGACCCGAAATTCTGAGCTCTCGGAGCACGTCGAAGCCACTCTTTCCCGGAAGCATGATATCCAGGATCAGAAGATCCGGAGGGGCCCCCCGGGCCGAGTCCAACCCGGCCTCACCCTCATTCGCCACCTCCACTTCGTACCCCTCGAACTCCAGGACCTTTCGTAGGCCGAAGGCCAGATCCTCGTTGTCCTCCACCACCAGAATGCGGGACACAGGTCAACTCCCCACCGCGAGGTCGTTAAGTGACGGACTCATATCGGGGGCTGGTTCGCCGACCGGGAGCCTGATGACGAACCGGGCGCCTCCTTCCTTCCCCTCCTCTACCCAGGCCGTCCCTCCTGCAGCCTGAGCCAGATCCGCCACCACCGACAAGCCGATTCCACTCCCCCTGACCCGGCCTTCCACATCCCGTTCGAGGCGGTGATACGGGTCCCAGATCCGAGCCCGCTCTCCAACTGGTATTCCAGGGCCTTCATCCTCAACCGAGATCCGGACCCAACCTTCCCGGCTAACGGCTACGATCCCAATCGTCTGTCCTTCCGGACCATACTTCAGGGCGTTGTCGAGAAAGTTCGCCAACATCCGATGGAGGCCACCCCGGCTGGCAGAAACCACCAGATTAACTGGATTCACCTCGATCTCGAAGGTGCAGGCCTGTGCTTGGGCGAGGGGATAAAAGGCTTCGGTAAGGTCTCCGATCGCGTCCTCGACTACAATCCGTTCGGTGGTTCCTTGAGATCCGGGAACTCTCCCGACCCGGGAGAAGTGCAGGATGTTCTCCACCAGGTGGGTCAATCGCCTGGCCTCTCGGTTTATGACATCCGTGGAACGGACCCGTTCTTCATCGGTCTGGAGTTTTCCATCGGCCAGAAGCTCCGTGAACATGCGAATCTGTGTGAGGGGAGTCCGGAACTCGTGAGACACACCCGAAATGAAGTCGTCCCTGACTCGGGCCAGCTCTTCGTCTTTTCGAATCTGGAGAAAGGCAGCCACCCCCACGCCCAAGGTCATGACCATGAGGGCGAGAAGGAGGGGAAGCCGCGCCCGGGGCAGCCCTCCAATGACCAGCGTGGACGCTGCGTCAGGCCGGATGGCGACCTCCAGAACCAGGCCCCCATACTCATCCGGAAGAGTATCCCGGGTCAGTGCCACCTCCGGTTGGTCGATGGAGGACAAGAAGATGGGATCACCGTCCGGCGTACGGACGGCCAAATAAAGAAGAGACTCGTTGGACCGGAATCCAGCCACGGCCTCCGGGAGGAGCCCCTCCTCATGGTACCAGCTCTCGAAAAGCTCTGCCGCTGAATCGAGTCCCGTGAAGAGGATGTAAATAGCCCTCCCCATCCCCTCCTCCCCACTCTCATCCAGAGAGGCATTGAAGAAGAGTGCCGAGGCCGATTCCAACCCCTGCCCGGGCCCCACCGTCCGAAGGGCTATTCGTTCAGATGGAGAGGCTTCCCAGGCGGCCCGGGCCAGGCCGGCGGCCCGGCTTTTTTCCCCGAAAGGAAAGGAATCCGGGATGCTCGAAACCGCCCCCGTGACCATATCCAAAACCAAAAACACAGCATCAGCCCTGAGTTCGGTGCACTCGCAATCCACATCCCGAAGGGCGCTTCTCAACCTTCGCCGAACCACGTTCGGTGATGGCGGGGGACCCCGGCGAATGCGCCAGGGCACGTCTCGGAAGACCTCGTCGAAGAACTGATCCAAATCGTCCTGAACCCGGCGGGAGTACTCGGCGAGAGCTATTCCCGCGTAATCACGGAGGACTCCTTCGGCGGTACGCCGATGGGAGCGGGCCGCACCCACCGCCTGAAACCCAAGCCACAACGACAGGCCCAGGGTGACCAGGAGAAAATACAGGAGCAAGGGCATCCCGCGCCGGGCACGGGGAGGGTTTGGCTTCATGGCAACGACCAAGGTACATCCATCGGGGACCGGGCAAAGGGGGGCTGACGCCCCCGGCGCCCCTGAAAGCTAGACGCATGGGAGAGGGGACAGCAACAAGAGCGGGGCTCCATCAGGTTCGTGTCTCGTAAGAAAGCGGTAAGGGGCCCCGCCGACGATCCCAACCAATAGCTGCCGTTGACGAGCCGGGCTTCGGACCGAAGCTTTCCCTCCGACCATGGTGAAACACGAGAACGGGGAAGTTGCGTAGTTTAGGGTAGGGATATGGGGAAGAAGAGCTCCCCCGTTCAGTTCGAAACGCCAGTGGAGGAAAAGGATGCCCGACCTATCTGAGCTTCTCTCCTATCTGACCGAGAACCAGATCCTACTCGTGCTGGCAGCGTTTCTCCTGGCCTTCCTGGGTTACGCCCTGGTGAAGCGGCTGCTGAAGCTAGCCCTATTCGCGGCAGTTTTCCTCGGAATCTACGCAGGACTGGTGTACTTCCTCGCCTGAGGCTCCTCCCCTCACCGGACCGTATCCGGGAGAAGCAGGACCTTGACCTTCTCGGGTCCGGCCAGGATCCGAATGTCCTCTCCGACCCGGGCCTCGAGTGTCACGGAGAATACTCCTGGGTCCACCATGGGACCCTGCCGGCGCCTGGACTGCTGAGGAACACCCTCCGGTGGTGGAGCCGCCGAGCCTCTCAGCTTCCATATTGCCCGTTGGAATCCCGGGGCGTTGGACCCGGGGACCTCCCCCAGAACCTCCCCGGCCTGGTCTCGCACCACCAGGACGACCTCCGCTCCCTCTCCGGAGACCGACTCCCGTAGGTAGTAGTTGAGGATAGCCCCGAATGGGGGATTCTCGGCCGTGAACGCCCCAGCGCCCGAACCCGCCGAGAAATACCGAATGGGCTCATAGGCATACGTGTCCCGGATCGGGAGGAGGGCCGCCTCTTTCGAGAGAGACTCGGGTGTAGCCCACCGGAGTGGGGTGTAGTCGTCAAGGACATAGAAACCCCTCCCGAAGGTCGCCAGAACCAGATCCCCCATGCCTTCATGGATCTCCATATCCCGGAAGGGGATGGTGGGTGCATCTCCCGTCAACTCCACCCAGCTCCTCCCACGGTCCACCGAGAAAAAGAGACCAAATTCCGTCCCCAGGAAGAGGAGGTTTTCATTCTTCGGATCCTCGACGAGATCCCAGACCACATGCCGATCCGGCAGGTCACTGGCGATAGAAGTCCAAGTCCGACCACGGTTTTCGCTTACCAGGACGTACGGGGTGAAGTCCCCTCGTTTGTGATTGTTGAAGGTGGCGTAGACCCGATCCGGGTTATGCATCGAGGCCACCACGGACGATACATAGATCAGAGTAGGGATCCCCGGGAAGCCATCCATCTTCCGCCACGTGGCCCCACCGTCTTCCGTGATCTGGATCAACCCATCGTCCGTCCCAGCGTAGAGAACATTCTCATCGAAGGGGGATTCGCTGAATGCCACACCGATACCGTACTCGTTGGTGAAGACGTTTTTCCAGACAGCGTTCTCCGGCCACACGCGACCCATGACGGGAAGGGTATCCCGGTCGATCCGGCGGCTGATGTCGGGGCTGATGAACTCCCAGTCGTCGCCTCTGTTGTCGCTCCGGGCCAGGCGGCTTCCCAGAGCGTAGATCCGGTCAGGGTCGAACCGGCTTATGGTCAGCGGAACATCCCAGTGCCAATAAACCGTGTCCCCAGCTTCATCCACGTGGACGGGAGCGATGCTGGTGGATTGTCCAGTCTTCATATCCACGCGTGCAATGCGCGCCCCCTGAGACATTCCGTACACGATGCCGGGATCTTCCGGATTGATACGGGCCTGGAACCCGTCCCCGCCCACGATTCCCACCCAATCCGCATTCCTCACCCCCACGGCGTTCCTGGTTCCGGAAGGGCCACCCGGAGTTCCGTTGTCCTGGGTACCCCCAAACACCCAGTAGAAGGGCTCCCGGCTGTCGATTCCCACCCGATAGAACTGGGTCACAGGGAGGTTCCCATGGTGCCGCCAGTTCTCTCCTCCATCCCAAGTCTCGTATAGCCCCCCATCGTTCCCGATCATCATATAGTTGGGATCAACGGGGTCGAAGACGATCTCGTGGTGGTCCACGTGCACCCCTTGGGCTGGAAGCCGCTCGAAGGTTACACCCTCGTCCTCCGTGCAGTGGATATTCACATCCACGGCACAAATGCGCCCCGGGCGATGGGGGTCAGCGAAAAGTTCCCCGTAGTACTGGGGTTCCACCACGACGTAATCGCTCTGTCTGGTCCAGTTCTCCCCGTAGTCGGGGGAACGGAAAAACCCGCTCTCCTCATCCTGAGCCGCAACCAATGCGTAAACCACTCCCGGTTGATGGGGTGAAACCTCCAGGGCAATTCGCCCCAGCTCCACCTTCGGCATGCCATTCATGATCTCGGTCCAGGTGGCTCCAGCATCGGTGGACTTGAAGATCTTCCCTTCTGGTCCGCCGGCCACCAAAAGCCCCACATGACGCCGCCTCTGATAGGAGGCGGCATAGATCACGTCCGGGTCGGCTGCATCGAAGACGACGCCAGCGATGCCCGTGTTCTCCGATACGTGGAGGATCCGTTCCCAACTCTCGCCCCCATCGGAGGTCTTATAGAGTCCCCGGTCTCCACCGCTGGCCCAAAGGGGGCCCTGCGAGGCGGCATAGACGACGTCGGAATTCCTGGGATCCACCAGGATGTCCCCGATATGCTCCGAGCGTTCGAGTCCCATGCGCCGGAAGGAGCCACCCCCGTCCACGCTCTTATAGATGCCGTCCCCATATCCGGCGCTCCGTTGGGAGGCGTTTTCCCCCGTTCCCACCCAGACGATGTCCGGATTGCGGGTGGCCACCGTCACCGCACCGATGGAATACGATCCATAGTCATCGAAAATGGGCGTCCAGGTCGTGCCCCGGTTCTCAGTCTTCCAGACGTTCCCCGACGAAACCCCGACGTACCAGACGTTTCGGTTCCGGGGATCCACAGCTACGTCACTTATCCGGCCTGAGACCAGGGCAGGACCCAGACTCCGGAGCCTGAGTGACTCAACTGTGGCTGAGGTG